>NZ_CAUVXL010000155.1:0-17808 GCF_963555915.1 Protofrankia sp. Cas4 | reverse complement strand
GCCGCCGCCGGTGGCGCGACCGCCCCGCCCGCCGGCACGTCCGCCGGCGCGTCCGGCACCCCGGCCGAACCGACCGCCGCCGCCGCCGAGGACACCGAGCGCACGGCCCATGACATAGGCCCGCACGACCCGGCCGAGCATGCCGCGACCGTTACCGATCCGGGCAGACTGCAACAGCCAAAACGGAATCTTGAAGAGCAGGTAGATCAGCGTGATCGAGGCCAGCAGGTTGACCAATCCGTCGGGGGTCGGACCGAGCAGGGAGAAGCCGCCGGGGGTGAAGAACACCCGAAACGCCGCGATCAGCACGAACGACTGGGCGATCTGAATCGCGAGCAGCGCACCGAACGCCCGCCACCACCACCGCGCCACCCCGTCGGTCTGCGGCAGCGCATGCCCCGCCAACAACAGCGGGGCGGCACCCACCAACGCGACGAGGATCGTGACCCGGGCGATGTAGGTGCACAGCAGCGCGACCAGAGAACCGACGAGAAACAGCCCGAGGAAAACCAGATAAATGTTGCTGTCGTACCCACCCGGACTCGGTATGATCGCGCCGATAATGACGTCGCGAAGCTGGTGGGAGGCGGCGTCGGGGTCCACGCCCTGCCCGAGGATCGCGGCGGGCAGCGGATTGACCAGCTCGATCGCTTTGCCGGCCAGCAGCTGGGAGAGACCGGCGGCCAGGAAACCGAGGGGAATACGGGGCGCGATGTCCTTGAGCGACGTGCGGGTCTGCACCGACCCGAACGCCATGACCGTGACGCTACCGATCATGATGAGGAAGCTGTAGGCGGCGACGGTGATCTCCCACGAGGTCGACCACAACTGGCCGATAGCGGGGATATCGGAGGGTTTCGGGGTCGTGAGCAGGGTCCGGCCCAGCAGATCCAACAGCGGGTTGAGCGCGGCGGTCACCAGACCGCGGAAGAAACTGTTGATCGCGTCGGTGATGCCCCGGGTGATCCACCCGATCGGCCCGCCGCCGCCCCCGCCGCCGGTGCCCGGGATAGTTGGGGCGGCCGGGGTGGTCGGGGTGTTCGGTGGCGACGGGGTGGCCGGACGGGGAATGCAGTCCCGTGCACCGGTCGCACAGGGGTCGGCGGAGCCTCCGTCGCCGGTACCTGATCCACCGGTGCCCGATCCGCCGGTACCTGTCGGTGGGCCATCGGGAGGCGCGGACGTGCCTGATCCGTCCATACCGGGTGGTGCGCTGCCGGGAAACGTCGGCGTGGACGGTGTGGTGCCCCTTGCGGGGCGGACCGGGTTGCGGGTTCGGCGTGGGTCCGGTCGTACTCGCCGGCGCCGACGGGGCCGGGGCGGGTACAGGTGCAGCGGAGGCGAGCGCCGGGCACCCGAGGAGCAGCAGGACGACGAACGCCGCCGTCCCGACGAGCCGCCACAGCCGACCGCGACGGAGACGCTCCCGACGGCGGGTCTGTGTGGGCCCGCGGTGGAGCTGGGGGTTCCGGTTTGCGCAGCGGTGCCGGCGGCGTCGCGGGACGGCGACATTCATGATCTCTAATTCCCCACGATGGTCTTGAGGGCATCGACGGCGATGGGAGCGAGCGCGGCCAGCCCGTAGCCCCAGCCGGCATTCTTGAATGCGTCCTTGGCCTTGCCGACCTCGCCTGGATCACCCCCGGACATGAGGTAACGCAGGCCCCCGACGGTGAGGAAGACGGTGCCCAGACCGGCGAGGATCCCCATGATCCAGTTGCGGATGTTGGTGAGCACGGTGTCCACGTTCGGCGCGAGCGCGAGCACCTCGTGGGCGGGCGCGGCCAGGGCCGCCGAGCCGCCGGCGAGCAGGAAGACGCTCACGGCCACCGCGAGCAGGACGGCCCGGCACCGTAGGGACCAGCGAACCGTGGGCCGGACCGGCGTCGACCCTGCGACCGAATCGATGTCGCGGACGGTGCGTTGCCGTGGAGTCAGACGCATGCCGCCACCGCCACGAGCGCCGGGAACGAGCCGCGACGCGCCGGCCGCCCCGCGCCGACCGCGCCGACCGCGGTGACCGCGGTGACCGCGGTGACCGCGGTGACCGACCGTGAGGGACTCTCGGGAGGGGTGCCGGTTTCGGAGGGGGGTCGTGTTACGGGCGGGCGCCGCACGGAGCCGGTGAGGTAGTCGACCAGCCGTCGTTCGGCCCGGTCGCGCAGCCGGTAGGCGGTGCGCGCCGCGGTGGCGTGGCGGGCGGCCCACGCGCTGACCGGGACGTCGTCGAGGCGGGTCGCGGCGATCACGCCGGCCTCGGCCGCGGTCAGGACGCCGTCCGCGACCGCGCAGGCCAGGACGTCGTCCGGACCGCCGGCTTGTGGCTGGGCGACGGCGCGCGTGTGGAACAGGTCCGGGTCGGGGTGGGGGGTCTCCAGCGCCTGCGTCAGCAGCGCCAGTCCCGCCCGGTAGGCCGCCCAGCGCAGCCGCACCGCGATGCGCGGCAGGTCGAGGCCGGTGGTGGCGAGTGCGGTGAGGAACCCGGTCAGGACCTCTGCCTGCACGTCCGTCGGGTCGAGGTCGCCGTGGCCGCCGAGCCGGACCGAGACCGCCCGCAGCGCGGGGAGCGCCATCCCGGCGGCGCCCACCGTCCACGCGCCGCCGTGCCGGCGGGAACGACGGATAACCGCCGCCCACGCGGCGTCGCGGGTGGCCTGCGGGCAGGATCGGGCCAGCAGCCGGTCGCGCAGCTCGTCCAAAGCCACCAGCCGGTCGGGCAGGCCGGGCAGCGGCGTGCCGTCCAGGGCCAGCGGCGCGGGGCCTGCGACCAGCAGCGCGAAGCAGTCCCGGAGGGTCGTCAGGGGCCATGTTGCCGCATTCTTGCTGGCCGTGTGCGGAGGAAGGGAAGACGTTTCTTCGGGCATTGCCGCCGTCCTTCGGTGTCATGAGAATCGGACACCATGAAGGACGCCACACAGATGCCAGCGAAAAGCCAGAACGATCTCCCAGGAAATGCCCAACGGGGCTGCTGGCAGCCAGCACAAGCACAGCGATCCCGCGCCGGCATTCTCACCCGTCCGGTGTGCGGCCGGGATGCCAGCACGCCCCAGCGACCTGCCAGCGGCCCTGTGACCTGCGTCGCTGTGACGACGCTGGCAGTCTGCTGGCATCCACGGAGAAGCTGCCAGCACCGCCCGACCAGGCCACGCTTGCACCCACAAGAAAAATTTTGAAAAATTTTCCGGCCCGGCAGCCGAACCCCTGCCAGCGATCTGCCAGCGTCGAATAGTCCTCTCGGACTAGACCGATGCCAGCGGAAAAAATCTTGAAAAAGTCGTGGGCTCGGTGGCAAAAAACAGCCCAAAAGCCGGTCTCCTTTTACGACCGCGAATTCCTCGTCGTAAAAGGCAGGAGACCGATGCCGACGCCATCTGACTACGACTGGGACCCCCGCCCCATCGTCCCCCCGAGCCGCCCCGCGACCGTCTGGCCGTGCCCGCCGACCGACCCCGACCAGCGACCGGCCGGCTGGCTCCAGGCCGCCGTGGAGCGGATCGTCGCCACCGCGACGCGTCCCGGTGACCGGGTCCTGCTGCTGACCGAGCCTCCGCCGGCGGACGCGGGGCCGCTCGACGACACCGACGATGATGACACGAGCGAGGAGCTGACCGAGACTGCTTGGACCGTCGCTCGACTCGGCCGGGCCGTCCGTGTCCGGACCGCGCCCGCCGACCCGACCGCACAGCGGTCGGGGTCCGGACCCGGCCCCGGGCTGGCGTCCGGTCCCGGACCGGACGCCGACCGCCACGCGGTCGTCGTCACGGTCGTCGCCCCGACCCGGCTCGGCTGGTTCACCCGCATCGCCTGGGGCGGGCTCCTGACCCCGGACGGCACCCTGGCGGTCGTCACCCGCAGCGACAGCCGCGGCGGCTGGCTGATCGACTCGACCATCGAGCTGACCGCCGCCGCCGGGCGCAGCGGGCTCGCGCTGCTCGACCGCATCGTGCTGCTGGAGGTCCCCCTCGGCCAGCTCGACCGGCCCGCCACGCCCGTCTCAAGGGGGGTGGTGGCCCAGAGGGTGCACTCCGACTTGCTGCTGCTCGGCGCTGTCGGAACCTCCGCGAGTTCAGAGAAACTGAAGGGTTTTCAGCCGGAACCCAAGTGTCCGTTGGGCTCGTCACCGGGTCTGGGCGCTTGGGTTCGCGGTGACTCCAGCGGGTCGGTCTCGTGAGGGCGCGCCAGGAGGTGGCGTGCGTTGTCCGCGTAGCGGATCGCGGCGGCGTCGCTGACGCCGAAGACCGCGGCGACGTGCAGCGGGTCGGCGCCGGAGGTGAGTGCTTCCTCGAGTTGGCGATCGACCCGCAGCCGGTCGAGGGTGGCGGGCAGGCCGCGCAGGGGGCGGGCGAGAAAGGGGTAGCTGACGGGTCCGAGTCCTCCGGCGGTGCACGGGCTGATGACCAGATGGTGGTTGGCGGTGTTCGGCCAGCGGGTGCGGCGGTGCTCCAGCCAGGCCAGGAGGGTCCGGTGAGTGAGGTCGTCCAGTGGCCGGTCGCGGCCGGCGATGGTGAGGCGGCGGTTACCGAGATCGACGTCGTCGAGTTGCAGGGCGCGGATCTGTCCGACCCGTGCGGCGTGGACGGCGGCGAGCGCGACGAACAGGCGGGCGTGCACGGTCGTGGCCGCCGTGACCGTGCGGGCGAGTTCGTCCGGGCGCAGGGGCTGCCAGACCGGGTCTTCCCGCTGTGGGACGCGCAGGCGGACAGCGGGGTTACGGAAGATGATGTTCGCGCGTTTCGCCCACGCGAACAGAGAGCGCAGGGCTGTGGTGGTCCTCGCTCGTGGGGAGCCGGTCAGCGTGTCGAGGTAGGCGACGACGTCGTCACGGGTGACTTCACGCAGGTGGTCGTAGCGGGTCGACCAGACCGTCAGGGCGGGTCGGATGGTGTGCAGGTAGCTGGCGGCGGTGCCCGGCGCGCGGGCCCGGTTCCGCGGGCCGCCGTAACGCAACATCGTGGCCCAGGTATGGGTGTCCCTGCGGATCGCTGGGGGGAGCCCGGCGAGTTCGGCGTGCAGCCATCGGTCGAACGCCGGTTGCCGGTCATCGAGGACGACGCCCATGGCCGTGAGGATCTCGACGGTGTCGTCGATGTTCGTGGTGTGTTCGGCGACGACCTCGTAGAAGTCGCTGACCCGGATCAGATCTCCGTTGGTATGGCCGGCCAGCAGCATGACCAGGGTCCGTTGCATGCCACCTCGGACGAACGATCCCCAGCCTCTTTGCTCGGCGAGGTTATGGGCGAGATACAGGCCCCAGGCCAGCCACGGGTTGTCCGGTGCCGGTTCCCGGCGCAGGTCGACACGCCCGTACCGGTAGTGCCGGCGAACCACCTCGTCGGACAGCGCCGGCTGGAGGTGGCCGGTGTCCGGCCGGGCCGCCGGTCGGGGCGGGGGTTTACGGCCGGTCGCGTCGAAACGCGGCGGGCGGGTATGGGTGTCCCGGTAGCCCGCCATGTCCGCGAAGAACAGCTGGTGATGACGGACCAGGCGGACGTGGGGCAACAGCACGGTGTAGGTGCCCGTGGTGCGTTCCAGCCGGGCCTGACACCAGCACAACCGGCAGAAGCCCTTCTTCAGCGGCTCCCGTCGCCGGCAGGCTCCGCACTGGGCGACACCGTGGTCGTAGCGGGGCAAGACGAAGTCGTAGCAGGCCCGGCACATCCCGTCCCAGTATGTCTGTCCCCAGGCCAGGCACGAGACACAGCTGGTCACCGTCCTGGGGACGCTGTTGAACCTCCGGGGGTGGGGCGCCATATTCGATCAGGCCGGCGGCATCGAGCGGCCGTCACGGCGGCGTGGCACCACCGTGGCAGCCGAACTGGCGGCGGCCTGTGGTGTGTCGACCTGGCCCGGTCGCGTCACCTTCACCGGCTCGGGGATCAGCAGTTCCCCGATCGCGCAGTTCAACACGACGCAAATCACATCAAGATCGTCGAGTTTGAGGGACACGGGTTGCCCCGACCACAGGCCCGACATTTTCCCGGCGGAGATGACCAGGCCGTGTTCGGCCAACGCCCGCTGAAGTTCGGACGCCTTCCAGATGTCGCGTTTCGCGGCGGCGAGCCGCAGGTTCCATTTCATCGGATCAGCCCTTCCAGTCGTCCGGCGGCCCGTTCCTGCCCGGCAGACCAGGCATCCTCGATGCGGGTGCGGTGCACATGAACATAACGCATCGTGGTCGCTACCCAGGAATGCCCGAGCATTTCTTGGATCGAGATGAGATCGACCCCGCTCAAATACATCTGGGAGGCACAGTAGTGACGCAGAACGTGCGGCGTCAGCCTACCCGCCCAGGTCGGCAAATACCCGACGGTGGCGGCAGCCAGCCCCGAACGCAGCGCGTCATAGCCGACGCGCGCGGGTGTTCCGTCGGCGTTATGGCGCTCGGAGGGGAACAGCGGGGCGCCATGGCGGGTGTGGTCCTCGTCGAAGTGGCCCCACACGTCCTCGATATACCAGCGCAGCGTCCGCCCCGCATGGTTAATCAGTGGCACCATTCGTTCCCGCGGACCAGAACCGTGCGCGCCCTTGCCGTGGCGGACATGGAGCTTACCGAAACGGCCCAGTTCCCATCGGACGTCCGCCAAATCCAGGGAGCGGGCCTCGTTCACCCGCAGCCCCACCTCAGCCATCAACCGCGACGCGGCGTAGTTACGGGCGCTGGGAGCGAACTTCCGGCACGTCGCCAGCTCCTGGGACCAGCCGGAGAACAACTCGGCTATCTCACGGTCCACCGGCGGAATCCGCAGCCGTGCGTCTTTACTCCCACGCGGCCGGTTCATCTCGTCGAGCGGACATTGAACAATCCGTCCGGTCATCGTGTGGAGCTCGACCTTGTGGCGCAACTCCACAAACTCGAAGTACGTGCTCAGCGCCGCCGCTCTGGCCAGCCGTGTCCCGCTCGGCGAACCCCGCAGCTCTCGGCCGAAATAGACGTCGGCATCGGCCGGCTCCATCTCCCACAGCGCCCGGCCGAACCACGACCGCATCTGCTCGAGATTCCCCACGTCGCCGCGGATCGTCCCGTCCGTCAGCCCGGCCGACGACCGGGCGAGCACGAACCCCGCCAGCACGTCTGTCTCGAACATCGCCAACTCATCGGCAGACGCCGCCGATGGCCGCTGGTCCCGCAGGTCGCGGACCGCAGCGAGCGCCAACCCAGCCCCCTCACCTTCACCCAGACCGCCGAGAGAGCACCTGACATGAGAAACCTTCAGGAAAACCGAGGCCATGTCAACAAGGCGCGCGCGGCGCAGGCAGGTCGGAACCCCCTGGTCAGCGCCAGCACCGACCACAGAGCACTAACGAACCCCGGTGATGTCGTACTACGCGGCGCCCCGGGTCCGCTCTGGAGTGAGGCCCGGTGACTGCCGAGCCCGAGACGTGGCGCCGCGACGGCCGGTGGGCGACGGTCTGGCCCACCGGCCGGCGCAGCGTCGCCGCCCAGCACACAGCCGGCGGCTACCCACCCGTCCCACCCCACGCAGGCGGAGCGGTCTCGCCGGAGGTCGCCGCCTACGCCGTCGCCATCTACAGCCAGGCCGGGGACACGGTCTGCGACCCCGACTGCGGGCCCGGGACCGTCGTCGCCGAAGCGGTCCGCGCCCGCCGCCACGCCGTCGGCATCAGCCGCGATCCCGATGGATGGGAGGCGGCCCGCGCCGCCCTGACGGCAGTGAAGGCCCAGGGCGCACCGGGTGACGGGATGATTCTCGACGAGCTGCCCGATAGGCGGTCCTGGACCGGACTCGGACCGATCGACCTGGTCCTGACCGCGATCGGACCGCCGGACGACCCCGCCGACCCCGGCGGTCCGGCCGGCGCCCGGCTGCGTGCCCGCCTCGCCAGCTACCGGGATCTGCCCCGGCCCGGCGGCCACCTCGTCGTCGTCGCCGCGTACCACGTCGCCGGGGTGGACCTGGCCAGCGAGGTCGCCGCCGCTGGCCGGGACGTGGGATGGCGCCCGGTGCAACGCTGCGTCGCGCTCACCGCCGTCCCCTACACCCGGGTGCTCGGCACGGCCCGCCCGCCCGCGCGGGCCCGCGCCTACCCGGTCCACCAGGACGTGATCATCTTCCGCCGCGACGGCGGGCGAGCACGAGAACCAAGAACACCGGACCCGCCGCCCCTCGCACCGGCGCCGCACGCCGCCCTCGACAGCGTCACATCGGACCGCTCGGCCGCCTAGATCACCATTCGCAGACCGTGCCCTTGCCTGTACGCGCCGCGACCGGTCCTCCCCGCTTCCTCCCGCTCGCCTTCTTTGGCTGGAGCCCCCATGTCTGACCTGCTGCCCATCCCCGCCCTGCCACCTGCCCCGACGGAGCCGGCGAGCCGGCCCGGCTGGTGGTGGCGCCTCACCCACCCCCGCGCCGCCCGCCAAGCCCGTCTGCTCGCCGCCCACCACGCCTGGACCACCGAACGCGCCCGCGTCGCCCAGATCGACCTCGTTCGAGCCGGCTTCCACCTCGGCCCGGTGCCCTTCGGCTACCTGCCTCACCGGGTCACCGTGCTCGACCCGGACGGCCAGCCCCGCCGCCGCGTCCGCCTCGTGCTCGACCCGGCACCTGCGGCCGTCGTCGCGACGATCTTTCGGTGGCGGGTCGACGACCGGCTCACCCCCAGCTCCATCGCCACCCGCCTGCGCAGCGTCCAGGACCTGTACTTCGACGTCGCCGACCCCGCCACGGGCGTGCCGCGGCCGTGGACCTCGACCGCGATCGGCCGTGTCCTGGACAATCCCGTCTACACCGGCGCCACCGTCTGGGGCCGCACCAGCGCCGGCCAGCCCGTCCCACCCGAGCGGTGGGTCGTCTGCCCCTACGCCCACCAGCCGATCATCGACGGGCAGACGTTCTTCCGCGCCCAGCTCCTCGCCACCCCCGGGACCGCGATCCTCAGCCCGCACCTGCCGCCCTGGGAGTTCCCCGCCGACCCCCCGACCGACCCGGGAACCGACAACGGACACCACGGGGCGATCGCGTGACCACACTCCTGCGACACCCTTATCGATCCCCCCGGCGGAGCGCGCCGGCCGGCGGATCGCGGCACGGCGGTCAGGAGTTCTCGTCGTGACGGCACCCTCGCCCCGAAACGGGGACGGCGTGAGCCGCACGCCCGCCACGGACGATTCCGGACCGCGCTCCACCGGACGGCGGGACGTGTCCCGTCAGGTGGAAATCGAGCGGGTCGAGACCGTCGAAATGACCGCCGAGGAATACGACGCCGCCGTGTCCGCTTTAGCCGAACTCGTCCTACAGTGGGAAAGGAAAGGGGCACCGAACACGGTGCCGAAAAAGGCGGCCTGACACCCGTACCGACCCTCCCTTCGTGCGGGCCGCCGTCAACCACCGGAGAAAGGAGCGTCGGTATGCCGCGCCCATTTTCAGTCCGACGGGCCGCCGAGAAGGCGGCGGCGAACACCGTTTCCGGTGCCGTGCCGGTCGTTATCTACGTCAGGCACGGAACCGGCGACGGGCTCCAGTCCATAGCGGCACAGCAGGAGAAGGTCCTGGCCTTCCTCGCGACCCACCCCACCTATTCTCAGCTCCGTCCCGGAACCGGCGGCGCCACCAGACCCCGGTTTCTCGCCCGGCTGACCACCCGCCGGGGAACCCGGCGGCGCTTTCGCCAGGAATAGAAACCGCGCCGCACACCGGCACCCGAGGAAGGAAGGGCACAATGCCGCGCTCGACCGCGCGCCGTACCACCACGAAACGAACCCAGCAGGCCGTCGCCGCCCAGCGCCGCCACCGCGACGCCCGCTCCGACCGCACCGACGAACTCACCGCCATCGAGACCGAACTCGCCCAGACCGACCAGGCCATCGACCGCTACCTGGGCGCCTTCGAGCGCGGTACCCTCGACGAAGAGATCCTCGCCGACCGGCTCGGCATGCTGCGGACCAAGCAGAAGCAGCTGCGGCACCGGCAAGCCGAACTCACCGAAGAGATCGACGACGAACCGGTCATGCCGGCCCGCTCCACCCTCCGTACGGTCGTCCAGCACATCGAGACGATCATCGAGACGGGCGACGACCTCCAACGCAAGGCCCTCGTCGAAGCCCTCGTCGCCGAAGTGAAGATCCTCGGACCCGACCGGCTCGTACCGATCTTCAAAGTCCCCAGACCCGACACTTCCGGGGGCACCGCCAACGTAGGGACTGGAGACACAGACCGACCCAAGCCAACCCGACCAGCCACGAAAAACGCCCCCCACAGGGCCGCCGCAGCCGTCCTACCAGCCACAACGCCCCCGAAGGGAGCGGTTCGCGCAATGCCTACATTGGTGGGCCTGCGGGGGCTCGAACCGCAGACTTCGGGGCGCGGGCGACACGGGGGACGAGGGAAGGCGGCGGGGCCTGGAGCGTCCCTCCCGCCTGGCGCGGACGGCCCGTTTGATCCGAGAATGCTCCGGCAGATAGTGCATCACGTCGGTGTTGATCCCGACGACTCCGGGGCTTTGATCGATCTCGCGGCGGTCGCAGTGGCGCGACTGGCGTGGCGTGATGGTCCGGTCGAGGACTGGCACGCGGGCCGCGACAGCCGGCCTGATGACGCGGAGATGATGCGAGCGAATGCGGCCATCACCCGGCTCGCACGCGACCTTATGACCACGCATCTGCCTGGCCTGTCGGCGGGCGGGCAGGAGACCGTGCGTGGCGGAAACCCAGGGGAGGTGTTCGCGGCCATCGCGGGCGCCCTCACCGCTCCGGATCTTCGGCTGCCCGACGGGCGGAGTCTTTCTGACGTTGCTCCGGACCGTGCCAGTCTCAAGCGGTACCGCCGCACGGTCCGGACGTGGTGCGCCCGGTGGGCCACCATCACAAACAAGATCGGGCCACAGGCCGTGCTGCTGTTCCTGGCGTCGTGGACGCTCACGACGTGCCGGCACTGGTGGCTCGGCCCTGACTGGCCCGCGATCGTGGAACGCTTCCTGCAGCACCTCGACGACACCGAACCCGGCGACGATCTCCCGTCATCCAAGGACGGAGACGCGCTGGCGGACCGCGCGGTGCTGCGCAGCCAGTTGCTCGCGGGGCCAGATCAGCTCAGCGCCAATGCTGCCGCGTTCTGCCTCCGCCATGGCCTCGGCCGCCACGTCCTGCCCGGGTCGGAGACCCGGTGAAGGACGACGAAGCCGACGAGACACCCCGTCCCTTCGAGGTCGTCGTCCCTGACCAGCCGCCGGTGGTGACTCCGGGTCTGGCCGCAGCACTGTTACGGCTGATCCGCCGCCGGCTCGCCAGCCAGACCCTCGCCAAGCACTCCCCCGCCCCTCCCCCGCCACCGACTGACGACGGGGTGGAACGAAAGGCTTCCTGACCTTGACCAGCTTCGCTTTCTACGGACGCGTCTCCACCGAAGACCAGCAGGACCCCGCGTCCTCGCTCGCATGGCAGCTCACCCGCGCCCGCGCCCTCACCGACACCCACGGCGAGATCGTCACCGAGTACTTCGACATCGGCCAGTCTCGATCGATCCCGTGGAAACGCCGCCCCCAGGCCGCTCTCCTCCTCGCCGCGCTGCGCGACCCCGGTCGCGGCTTCGACGCGGTCGTGATCGGCGAACCGCACCGAGCGTTCTACGGCAACCAGTACAGCCTCGTGCACCCCGTCTTCGAACACTACGGCGTCGCCTTCTGGGTGCCCGAGGTCGGCGGACCGATCGACCCCACCTCCGAAGCCCACGACCTGATCATGTCCGTGTTCGGCGGCATGTCCAAAGGAGAACGCAACCGCATCAAGATTCGGGTCCGGACCGCGATGGCCGCCCAGGCCAAAACCGAAGGCCGCTACCTCGGCGGCAGGCCACCCTACGGCTACCGCATCGCCGACGCCGGACCACACCCCAACCCAGCCAAAGCCGCCGACGGCAAACGCCTCCACGTTCTGGAACCGGACCCCGTCACCAGCCCCATCACCGCCAGGATCTTCCGTGAATACGCCGCGGGCCGCGGGCTGTACGCGATCGCCGAAGGACTTACCGCCGACGGCATTTCCAGCCCGTCCGCCTATGACCCGGTGCGTAACCCCCACCGCTCCGGCATCGCCTGGTCCAAAGCTGCGCTACGCGCGATCCTGACCAACCCCCGCTACACCGGCCGCCAAGTCTGGAACCGCCAACGCAAAGACGAGATCCTCCTCGACGTCGACGACGTCGCCCTCGGCTACGAAACCCGGATGCGCTGGAACGACCCGAACGTCTGGATCTACTCGGCCGCCGTCGTCCACCCGCCACTCGTCGACGACGAGACCTTCACTCAGGTCCAGGCCCGCTACAACGTTCGCAGAGTCGATCCGAGCGGACCGCGCGAACCCAAACGCACCCGGCACCCCTACCAACTGCGCGGCCTCATGCACTGCGGGATCTGCCGGCGGCGGATGCAGGGCAGCTGGAACAACGGCAAACCCCACTACCGATGCGTCTACCCCGACCAGTACGCCCTGGCCAACCACATCCACCACCCCCGCAGCGTCTACGTCCGCGAGGAACTCATAGTCCCCCACCTCGACCGCTGGCTCGCCCGAGTCTTCACCCCACCCCGACTCACCGCCACCATCGATGCACTCACCGCAGCCCAAGACGACGACACCGATCTCCGTCATGACGCCCCCCTCGCGCAGGCCCGGCGCACCATCGCTGACTGCGACGCCAAGCTCGAGCGTTACCGGCTTGCCCTCGAAGCCGGCACCGACCCCACCCTCGTCGCCCGCTGGACCGCCAAGGTCAACACCGAACGCGCCGCCGCCCAAGCCCGCCTCCGCGCCAGCACCCGCCGCCAACGCATGACCAAACAGGAAATCAGCGACATGGTCACCACCATGGGCGACATCGTCGCCGTCCTCGCAGAAGCCGATCCGGCAGACAAGGCGGAGACCTACACCCAGCTCGGCCTTCAACTGATCTACGAACCGGGAGCCCATCGAGTGATCGCCGAGGCCAAGCCTCAGCCGATCATGTACGAACGAGAGTGTCCGAGGGGGGACTTGAACCCCCACGCCCTTAGAGGGCACTAGCACCTCAAGCTAGCGCGTCTGCCATTCCGCCACCCGGACATGCATGCCCTGCCGGACCTGCAACGGAACAGACTCTACACGGCTGGCGCCCCTGTTGGCGCAGGGATCTCACCTCATCGACAGGCGATACATGATCTTGAAGATCGCCGGAGTCGTTCCAATCGGCGGGCAACTTCGATCATCTTCCAACGGACGGAGACAGGCCGGCTGTGCCGGCGCCAAGCGGCGCCAGGCGGCACCAGGCGTCATCGCTGCCCGCACGCGACTGCCCGCCGCACGGGTATTTTGGCTCCGTCGGCCCAAGGAGAACACCACTACCTGGACCTCCTCGCACCTCGCGACGCACCCACCCCAACCCCACTCCTTGATCCGCATTCCCTTCGGTGCGACGAGTGGAGGGAAGACGTCAGGAGACGCCGGTTTTCGGGCGGAAAATGTACGTCAACCATCCACTCGTGCTGGACCGGCCACCCACCAAGGCGTCGCTGCCACAGCGACTACCCATCCCCGCGGCCACCCGCCGGCCCCCACCCGCCAACCTCCACATCCGCCACCGCGACGCGTTCGCCTCCACCGCCGGCCAGACCACCGACAGCGAGAGCATCCCGCCGATACGGCTGCGCCAGGGGCGGCCCAAGGGCTCGAAGAACCGACCGAAGGCCTCCAAGCCACCGCACCACACCATAAAACCACTAAAACGGACAGCAGTCACCGAAAGTAACCTTAAATTGCAAGCTTAACCCGACGTTCCAGGATGGCGTCCGTCTCCACGATCTGGTCGACCGCATCCGCGACCAGGCCGCGCGCTGACCGATCAAGGGTCGGGCTGGGCGATACGGTCGACGATCCAGGCGGTGAGCCGGCAAGGCGGAGAAGGCGGAGAAGGCCCGGATAGCCGAAGGCCCGGATAGTCGTGTTCTATCCGGGCCTTCGCGCGGGCGACAGCTCTCACATGTCTGCTTCGCCACGCTGTTCTCGCTGGTTCACCAGGCCCGCACCAGCCGCTATGACAGATCGAGAGCGTGCGACAGAACTGCTTCGATCTCGGCCGCGGCGGCGCCTCCATAGGCGCTGCTCAGCCGCGCCGAGGCGGTACCGGGGTCGAGCCGCCACTCCTGTGGACCCGAGGTCTCCAAGACCAGGGTCGCGATGAGAGAGCCCAGCTGGGCGGCCCGCTCCCAGGCCAGTCCACCCTCGACCCCGGCCAGGAAGCCGGCCCGGAACGCATCGCCGACACCGGTGGGGTCGACAATCTCCGTGGCGGGCACGACGTCGACGTGAATGCTCTTTCCATTGCCGACGAGCAACGCGCCCTTGGCGGACAAAGTAGTGACCCGCAGTTCCACCCGCTCGGCGATCTCCGCCTCGCTCCACCCGGTCCTGCGGATGAGCAGCTCCCATTCGTACTCGTTGGTGAACAGATATTTCGCACCGTCGACGAGGGACCGACACTGGTCGCGGTCGAGCCGAGGAAGCTGCTGAGACGGATCAGCGACAAACGCGATACCCAGCTGTCTGGCCTCGGCGGTGTGGTTGAGCATGGCCTGCGGATCATTGGCGCCCACCAGGACGAGACCGATCCCGCGGTCGGCGGCAATCGGTGCGAGCGAGATGTTCCGTGCCTCGCTCATCGCTCCTGGGTAAAACGACGCGAGCTGGCACTGGTCGTCGTCGGTGGTGCAGGTGAAACGCGCGGTGTATGCGGTGGTGCAGACAAGCAGTCCTGCGCAGTCGACCCGGTGGCGTTCCAGCCAGGCACGATAATCATCGAAATCCTTGCCGACCGCGCCCACCAGTACCGGGTTTTGGCCTAGGACGCCCATGCCGAACGCGATGTTGGCGGCTACACCGCCGCGACGGATAACGAGGTCGTCGACGAGGAAGCTCAGCGACAACCGGTCGAGGTGAGTGTCGAGAAACTGGTCGGCGAACCTCCCGGGAAAGCGCATCAGATGGTCGGTGGCGATCGAGCCGGTGACAGCGATGGTTCCTGCGGACATGCACTCCCCTTGTACTTCTCAGCAGACGAAGGTGGTCTGGCCGCGGAGCATCAGACACGCCCTAGTAGCGGTAGTGCTCCGGCTTGAACGGCCCCTCGATGTCGACACCGATATAGTCCGCTTGGTCCTTGGTGAGCTTCGTGAGGTCTCCGTTGAGCGCCTGCACGTGGATCATCGCGACCTTCTCGTCGAGAAGCTTCGCCAGCCGGTAGACCTCGCCTGCGTACTCGGTGTGCTTGGTGAACAGCTCGATCTGCGCGATCACCTGGTTGGAGAAGCTGTTACTCATCACGAACGAAGGGTGACCGGTGGCGTTGCCAAGGTTCATGAGCCTGCCCTCGGAGAGCACGATGATCGTGTGCCCATCCGGGAAGACCCACTCGTCGACCTGGGGCTTGATGGTGACCTTGCGAATGCCGACGATGCGGGCGAGGCCGTCCATGTCGATCTCGTTGTCGAAGTGACCGACGTTGCCCAGGATCGCCTGGTGCTTCATCCGCGCCATGTGTTCGGCGGTGACGATGCTCTTGTTGCCCGTGGTGGTGATGACGATATCCGCCTTGTCGACGACGTCGTCGAGCCGGGCGACCTGATAGCCCTCCAGCAGTGCCTGCAGTGCGCAGATCGGGTCGATCTCCGTGATGATGACGCGCGCACCCTGGCCGGCGAGCGCCTCGGCCGAGCCCTTACCGACGTCGCCGTAGCCGCAGACGACCGCGACCTTGCCGCCGATCAGTACGTCGGTAGCCCGGTTGAGGCCGTCGATCAGCGAGTGCCTGATGCCGTACTTGTTGTCGAACTTGCTCTTCGTCACCGAGTCGTTGACATTGATTGCCGGGAACAGCAACTCCCCCCGCGCGGCGAGCTGGTAGAGCCGGTGGACCCCGGTCGTGGTCTCCTCGGTGACGCCACGGATGCCGGCTGCGATGTCTGTCCACATCCCAGGCGCGGTGGCCAGCGAGCGGCGCAGTGTCTCGAGGATTATGCGGTACTCGTCGGACACTGTCAGATCATCGTCGCCGACCGTGGGGACCGCACCCGCCTTCTCGAACTCGACTCCCTTGTGGACCAGCAGGGTCGCGTCCCCGCCGTCGTCGAGAATCATGTTGGGGCCGACCGGTTCGCCGTCGTCGGCGGTGAAGGTGAACAGTTGCTCGGTGCACCACCAGTACTCTTCGAGGGTTTCGCCCTTCCATGCGAAGACCGGCACACCCGTCGGCTCCTGGGGCGTCCCGTCCGGTCCGACGACGGCCGCGGCGGCGGCATGGTCCTGGGTGGAGAAGATGTTGCAGGAGACCCAGCGTACCTGCGCGCCGAGGGCGACCAGGGTCTCGATCAGCACGGCGGTCTGCACGGTCATGTGCAGCGAACCGGCGATGCGGGCGCCGTGCAGTGGGCGAGCCTCGGCATATTCACGGCGCAGCGCCATCAGGCCGGGCATCTCGTGCTCGGCGAGCCGGATCTCCTTGCGCCCGAACTCGGCGAGTCCGAGGTCGGCGACGGCAAAGGAAATGCCGTTGCGGCTGCGATAGATTTCCGGTGTCGTCATGGTGGTCATGCAGGTTCCCTCTCAGGCCATGGTGGACGTGCTGTCGGTGGTGGACGTGCTGTCGGTGGTGGACGTGCTGTCGGTGGTGCTCTTGCTGTCGGTGGTGGTCAGGCCGGCGGCGTCGCGCAGCGCGGCCGCCCGGTCGGTGCGCTCCCACGGTAGGTCGACGTCGGTGCGGCCGAAGTGCTCGGCCACCAGCTTTTCGATGAGCCTGCGGGCCACCCGCTCGGTACCGAAGGTCTCGACGAGCACGGGAACCGGGCGCACCACCCCGATCGCGTCCGCAACCTGTACCTCCGCACGTGCCGCGAGCCCGGCGGCCACGACGTTCTTCGCCACGTAGCGTGCCGCATACGCCGCGGGACCGGTCCACCTTAGACGGATCCTTACCCGAGAATGCACGACCGCCGTGCCGGGCGAACCCGCCGAGGGAAGCCGAAACTCGACCGCCACCGGGTGCGCGGCCAGCCAGGGTACACCGCGCACTGGCCGGGCGCTCTCACTCCTTCGAGGTAGTCGCCAGCTCTGCCTCGAGCAGGTCCATCGCCTTGACGAAGCTGGCCCGCTCCAGTTCGGCGGCGATCCCGCTCGCGGTGGCCAGCGTGAGACCGAGCCGCCCGGCGAGGCACCCGACGGTCAGCGGATCCTCCTGCAGGAGCGAGAGCGTCGAGGCGTGCCGGGGACCGGGCATGCACTCGGCGCTCGTCGACGTGCTATCAGAACGCCGACGCAGGCCATGCATGACCCTCGGGAGCGGGAGCATCCCCTCCGGCACCGTGCACTCGTGCTGTCACCGCGACCGTGCTTGACGCTTCATGTATCCCGCCGTAATCTCTTCGTACATACGAAGTGTTCGGGTTTCCAAAGTAAACAGAGCCAACCCTGTGCGGTTGCGGTACCTGCCCGCATGAAGATCACAATTTCAGGAGGACGAACAGTGGCTACAGCAAAACTACCCACCCCCGCACCGGCCGGCGGCCAGCCGGTCGCCGCCTTCGTGGCCGGCGGTTCGGCAGCCGGCACCTGGACGCTGGACCCGGCCGTAAGCCGGGTGGAGTTCCACTCCGCCAGCATGTGGGGGATGGCGAAGATACACGGTCAGTTCACCGCCGTGAGCGCCACGGGCTCGGTCAGCCCCAGCGGCGCAGTCACCGGAGAGATCACCATCCAAGCGACATCCCTCGACACAAAAAACAAAAAACGTGACATCCATCTCCGCTCGAAGGACTTCTTCGACGTCGCGC
>NZ_CAUVXL010000154.1:0-23664 GCF_963555915.1 Protofrankia sp. Cas4 | reverse complement strand
TCTGAGCGCAATACCTTGCGATAGAATGAGCGTGCAGCCAAGAAGCCGGGTCCCGCAAGTTTCTCGGTGGACGGAACGCGCGCGAATCGGCCATATGGACTGTTCGTAGATGTGGGGGCTCCGTGAGCGAAATCGAACCGCCCAAACCAGATAAGTTCGCTGACTTCGACGAGTTCGAAGTCCCCGCCGAGGCAATCGGTGACGTCTTAGGCTACTCCGAATTCGAGATTGATCCGGACAGGCAGCTACCAGCAGCACCAATCGCGCCTCCTCCACCGCCGCCGCAGAGCGGCGGCGCCAGTGGGGATCAGTGACGCTTTCGGCCTGATCGTTGTGATCGCCGCGCTTGTTCCCGGGCTGGGGTACCTGCGCGCCTATCGCCGCTACACCCTCTACGACGTGCGTACCAGCACCGTGGAGTTCGTTGAGATGCTGGCGATCGGGGCACTGGGAACGTCGGTCGCGGCAATCATCGTCCTTGCGATTGGTGAAGTCGCGCCCGGCCTGGTCACGCTGCGTGCCCTGTTCCACGGGTACGGCGATCTGAGCAAGTCGCCTTGGGGGACAATCGTTTCCGCTGCGGGGATCCTGCTATTGGGGACAGTCGGTTGCATCACTGCTGGTGTCCTGGCAGGGCAGCACAGCCGGCGGCGGGTGGGTGTTACTTTGGCGGGCGTTCCAGCCGAGGAGCGCGCCGCCGGTCCGGCTTTCCGCGAGGGTTCGCAGTTCGCAGCCGCTTTGTTGCGGGGTGCTCCTGACGGCGGCGCTCCCTTCCTGGCAGTGGAGTTGAGTGACGGTAGGCTCGTGGAGGGGTTCGCCTTGCTGGTCTCCCATCATGATGATCCGTTGCTGCGTGATCTCACACTGCAAAAGCCGGTGGCCTTCAGTGGACCGGGCTACACGGGCCGGACAGTGTCGCCTGCCAACCGAGTATTCGTCCCCGGCTCCATGATTCGCCTGATCCACATCGCTTATCCGGAGCCTAACGGCGGGGGTACACATGTCGGCGACACTGCCACGTAAGATCCACCGGCACCTTGAGGTTGCCAACGCCTCGGGAACACTCCTGAAATCGATATTCCTCGACAGCCGGAGAACAAGGCGTCTTGCCAAGAATGGCAAGTTCGAGGAAGCCTACGAGCTGGCGAAGCAGGTGGCAAAAGACGTCGAACAGTCTGCCGTCCGTCTGGTGAGAGGCGACTCGAATCCCGAGGCGCTGGAAAACAAGACTGAGTGGGACACTGCCATGCTGGCCTTCGCTGGCATTATGACAGGCGAGATCCTGCTGTATCTGGGTAAGTACGGCGAGGCACTGGCAGCGCTCGACGCCCCATACAAAGCCTTCAGCCTGATGTCACCGGAAGACCTCGAGGGCGGTGAGCGGGGTGCGCTGCGTATGTACGCAGCCGCTGCGGCCGGGCACCGGGCGCTGGGGGACTACGGTGAGGCGCGCCGGATGGCTATTGCCGGACTAGATCTCTACGAGAGCGGGCGTGCTAGAGCTACGGCGCTGGTCCCGGCCCGCCTACGTGCGGTGTACACAGGCGTGCTGTCGTGGGACGGCGACCTTGCTCAGCATTTCCTAGAGTGTATCGAGCTCGCGTTGCTAAACGGCGACCCAGACGGGGCCGAAGTCCTTCTGGACAGGCTCGGCGATCTCAGAGCAGGCGGACGGCAGAAGTTCGACTCGCAGGCACAGCGCCTTCAGGCCTGGATCGCGCGAGAACGGGGTGACCTGGAATCAGCCGCACGGATCCTGGCTGAGATCGTCCGCACGCACGGGGCAGCCACACAGGTGCTCGCCGTCATGGACCTAGCCCTAGTCTGGCACCGAATGGGTCACTTGGAGGATGCCCGAGCCCTCTATGAGGGCCTCCTTACCGAGGGAACGCTCCCATATGACCGCGGACACCCTATGAGGGCCGAGGCCGTGACAGCCCTGGCTGACATCATCGGACAGCTCGGGGACTGGGAGAGCGCTGCCCGGATACTTGAGGAGATCACTCTGGAGAACGGGGCCCTCTACGACGTGGTGTCGGTGGTGTCGACTCCGCAGCGCATCCAGTATCTTGCCCGACAGCGTGAGAGCCTCCACCGGCTGATCAGCCTTCTGATGACCCCCGAGACGTTCGACCAAAAGTGGGCAAGGAAGGCATATGTCGCAGTCCTACGCTCCAAGGCGCTGGACTTCGAAGCCGATCTCGCCCAGCGCCGGGCCCTGTCCAAGGCCGAGAACGCCGAACTCAAACCGAAGTTCGAGCAGCTGCGCGATCTGCGTGCCGCGATCGGGCAAAAGACGCTGTCTGGCGCGGGAGCGGAGGGGGCGGCCGAGCACGCCAGGCTCATCGAGGCGTGGCGGCGGGAAGCTCTGGAGCTGGAGTCCGAAATTACCAGGGCCATCCCGAAGGACCACTTATCACAGGCGTCCTTGGAAACCCTCGACGAGATCTGCGCATTGATCCCGTCCAACATCGCAGTGATCGAATACTTCAGGTGCGAGGGAACAGCCGGTGCACCGGCACGCTACATGGCGTTCGTCCTGGCCAAATCGGATGACACGTCACCGGAGAAGCGGTCGGTGGCCGTGCCCCTCGGCGACGCCGATACGATCGATGAGCGCATCATCGCTTTCGGAAAGTTCATCAGCCGGAAGACCGCCCCTGTGGAACAGAGCACGAGTCTCCTGTTCGAACAGACCGGAGACCTGTACCAAGCCTTGATCGAGCCGCTCCTGCCTTTGCTGTCCGGAACAGAACATCTGGTCATCGCACCAGATGGACTCCTGTCGGAGATCCCGTTCGAGGTATTCTGCGAGGCGCCGCGGGTCCTGCTATGGAACACCTTCAACATAAGTTACGTGCCAACCGGACGTGACCTGCTGAAGATTCTGTCCTCTCCGGCCACCGCCTACCATCCGTCGCCGCCGGTCGTCGTCGGAGATCCAGACTTCGACCTCGTGCAGGCTTCGGCCAACGGCGGCGGTCCGTCCCCGGCGCCATACGTCCATGGACGGTCATGGCCATCGGTCGCGAAGACACGTACTCAAGCGATCAGAATTGCAGGGCTCCTCGGCGTCGAGCCACTCTTGGGCGGCGCGGCCCGCAAAAAGGAGATCCTGGAGCTCGAGCGACCGCAGGTGCTCCATATCGCATCGCACGGTGCCCGCTTCCCGTCTGCCAGCGCAGGCGACGGCACCGCGACGGCGGACTACTCCTATTCACATCTATGGGCCAGCGGACAGTCTTGTGGCCTGGTGCTGGCAGGTGCGAACTTCGGCGCCGCCCCACGCGAGCCGGCACCCGGAACCGGGGACGGCTGGCTGTCCGCGAACGATGTGCACGGTATGGACCTCGTCGCGACTGACCTGATCACCCTGTCTGCTTGTCGGACCGGTCTCGGGCAAGCGATCCCAGGTGAGATCTCTATCGGGCTGCCGCGCTCGTTCCTGGTAGCCGGGGCCCGCTCGGTTGTTGTGAGCCTATGGCCGGTGCCTCCCGAAGCGGCCGAGGTCCTGATGATCACGTTCTACACCGAACTACTCAACGGCGTGACAAAGCTCGCGGCACTGCGGGCCGGACAGGAAGCGGTCAGGGAACATGCGACGAAGCCGTACTTCCGACGGCCATATTTCTGGGCGGCGTTCGTGCTCGTCGGTGACTATGAGGCCATGGCCTGGACCGCAAAGAGTCCTTGAACTGGGGCTCTCTCATCCAGCCGGAGCTGCGCCGGTGGACGCCATGCTGTCCTGCGGTTCCCGCTGGATCGGGTACCACCGGCCTGATAGATCACTCGCCGTCGACACCACCGTCCGCCATGACAGCCAGCTCACCCCGACGCTGGGCCGGAGCCACCGTCCACGACGGCACCACCATCGCCTAACTCGCCCTGCGTCCTCTTGCCTCCAACATCGGCGAACTCGGAGTCACCGCCCACCTCGTTCGTCATGGACATCGCAGATCTGTACAAGGCCGGCTACACCATCCCGCTGGCCTTCGACCTCGCAGCCCAAGGCCTAACCGAGGAACGGGACGCACGCCTGGGCCTACGCGACCGCATCGCCGACACTCGCCTCCTCGGCCGCATCGTCGGTGACGTCAAAACCCTCCTCAGTCCCGAAGGCTTCGAAATAACGGTGTAACCTTCCGAGAGCGAGAAGATGCCGTGAGTGACACGATGGTAGAGGTTCCGCCGGCCCACGAGGCCCCCGCGCTGGATCGACCCGGGGACGCCCCGCTGGCGTGGGACACCGGTGACGCCCAGCTGGTGCGTCTGCTCGCGGAGCGGGCCCAGTCCGGTGGGATCAGCCTGGCCGGGGAAGGCGGCCTGCTGGCCCAGCTGACCAAGTTGGTCCTCGAAGCCGACCTGGAAGCCGAAATGAGCGCCCACCTGGGCTACGACAAGCACGACCCGGCCGGCCGCGACGGCGGGAACTCCCGCAACGGAACCCGGACCAAGACGGTCCTGACCGAGATCGGCCCGGTCGAGATCGAGGTACCCCACTACCGCGGCAGCCGCATCTCCAACCCCTGGGTCCCACGACCCGCATGACGGCAGACGCCGGGGAGCGCCCGTTGCGTTGAAAGGCGCACGGCGGGTGCGGCGAGAGGCCATGGGAAACGGACCGGGGGCAACCACGGCACCGCGCCCATGGCCTACTCAGCGGTGACAGACCCCCTCCCGCTCGTCGTCCGGCCATCAGGCGGCTGCCCGCGGGAGCCGCACGGGCCAAACGCGAATCTGATCCGCGAGCTCGAAGCATCAGTGAAGGGCCCACAGCACGGCTCCCAGCGTCCGACTAGGGCACGGCCTTAACGACCAAGCAGCTACGACGTCAGCGGGCAACCACCACGATTTTCAGCCCGGAACGGGCCACCCCGCGGGGGGATCGGAGACTAGGGCGTGTATTCGGTTGCAATCAAGGGGTGGTCCGCGCGAGCTCCTTGATCTAGATCATCGAGGCGCGGAGATGGAGACCAGAAAGGTAACTCTGCGGGATCTTGCCATAGCGGGTGGCGATGCCTCGCCAGGCCTTCAGCTTGTTGATCAGACGCTCGACGGTGTTCCGTTCCGTGTACAGGTCTACGACCGGCGCGAACTGGCATTCCGGGGTGGGTCTCTACGAACGTGGTTCGCGGAGTGTGGTCGGGTCGGTGGCCGGCCGGGGAAGGTTCAGGGCTGCGATTTCGGCTTGGCGTGCTTCGGTGACGGGTATGCCCCAGGCTGCGAAGAAGCCGCGGAGGTCGGCGTTGGCGGTGATGCTGGCGAAGAGGGCCAGGTTGTCGTAGGCGGGCTGCGGCGGGTAAATGCGGTAGCCGTCGGATTGGTACTTTTCCCGGGTGACCTTGTTCATGCGTGGCCAGAAGTCGTCGCCGAAGGCGAGCCGGAGCTGTTCGAGCGCGGCGAGGTATTCGAACGGATCCAGATCGGTGACTTTGAAGGACGGCGTGTTGATTTTCGCCAGTACCTTGTCCCAGATGTCCTTGCCCCCGGCGTCTGTCTCCAGCAGTCGGGAGCGCTGACCGAAGGCGCGTTGCACCGCGAGCGACGCGATGTTGACGGTAATCTCGATGAGGTCGTCCCAATGCAGGTAGCCGAACATCTGGCTCTGGTGGCCCAGCTCATGCCACATGCCCCAGGATGTGGCGAGTCCTGCTACGGTGAGTAGTTCGGCGCCGTATTCGACGGCGTAGGTGGTGTAATAGTGGGCCGCATGGGCACTACCAACCCCGCTCCGGTTGCCAAGCGTGAGGTGGAACCGCAAGGGTGCTGGTGTGTGCAGCGGCATCGAACCGTCGAGCCCGAGGACCGCCTCCTCGACCGAGACGATCTTCTCGTAGGTCTCCATGAGCGCGTTCTGGTCGACGTCCTGGTATTTCAGGGCTGCCGCGCGGTCCACGGTGACGATGACGCGCTTGGAGGCCAACTCGGCCTGGGGCGCCTGCGTCAGGGTCGCGAGCATGTTCCGGTACTGCTCCGGGGTGGTCTTCCCGTGTTCGAAGAAGGGGGCCTTGACCACCCCGGACCGGAACGTCACCTCGGCCCGGCGCCCGACGCCCGTCATCTGGAAATAGACCATCCCGCCGGCCGGGTCGGTCACGTAGTTCAGACCGTCGTGGAGCGGGTACGGCCGGGATTCCATGTAGGTGCGGAAGTCCGGGTGGGTGTCGGGCGCTCCGATATACAGCGTCGGCTGGCTGTCGGCGGCCAGGTTCACCAGACGGAGCCGCAGTTCGAGCCGGTTTTCCGGGGGGAGGTAGAACCCGGTGGGCTGCCGGTCGCTGTTCTGGTACCAGTTCCCGACTCTCTTGATCGCCTCCCTGGTGTCCGGGGTCCCCCAGAACGTGGAGTACGCGGCCCGCTGGTAGAAGCTGCGGATACCGGTGGACCCGTCGGCCTGCGGCACCAGCACGAAGCTCTGATATGCGTTGCCCGCGTACGGTGTGGCGCGTACGTACTCGTCCGACATCGTCAAGGCCGTGCCGTAGTAGTTGTTGCGGATACCCACGGACCCGTCGGCCTGATCCACTATCCAGAAGCTCTGCCACGCGTTGCCCGTGTACGGTGTGGCGCGCACGTCCTGGTCCGACATCGTCAGAACCAGGTGAGTGTAAGGGTTGCGGATGCCCACGGACCCGTCGGCCTGGTCCACGATGTGGAAGCTCTGCCACGCGTTGCCCGCGTACGGTTCCGGCCGCACGTCGGGGTCTGCCATGGTCAGGACGATATCCGCCCCGGATATCGACGTGCCCTCATCGGGCGCCACCGTCGCGGTCCCGTCTGGCGGCCTGGTGCACGTACCGTCTGATTCCATGAAGAATCCCCTCCCACTGTGAATATGGTTTCTCAACGAGACAGCCGAGCCGATGAACCCGGTCGCGGCGGCCGTCAGCCGCGCACACACATTTCCAGCCGGTGGTCGGCCGTGAGCCCGCGTGACGGACCCGCTATTCAAGTCGCGCTCGCGCTCGCGCACTGCACTGCACTGCACTGCACTGCACCGGTGATATTCGTCGCTGAGATATCGGCGTGATGAAACGGTCCCGCCGCAGCCGATATGAACCCGGACCCCCCGTCAGGTTCCGTAACCGCAATCCCGCATCTTGCGGGACGCACGGCAGAAGATTCCCGCACCAACCCCGAAGACAGCAACAACACCGCCGGGTCAATTTCTGCCTAACCCGATTTGAGGGCATGAGATAGTCCATCCCGGACCAATCCATGCATACAAAGCGTGACCAGAAGCGCTACTTTACGTAATCGTCTCGCGGTAGGTGTCCTTCATCGACCGGCCAGCCCACCCCGACCCCTCTCACCTCGGCGGACCTGCCGGCCAAGCATCGTGGGCCCGACGGTCAGCGAGCCGTCCCGGCAACTCCACCCTCGAAACGGACCCGCCGAACCGCCGACGATCGGGACTCTCCGTGACTCCAGTCGATCACATAACGTGATAATCGCCGGACAAGTCAGTAGAACGGACTAGCCAGGCACGTCTCAATATAGGCATTCTGATCTACTCGACACCGCCACGCGACGCCTTAAAGGGCGGGTTCAAACGGTCATAGCGACGATACGGTCGCTGGTCGGTGCGGATGCGCTGACAACGGTGCGGACATCTTTCCTCCGGAGCCGTCTCGGTCGATGTACGGTCTGGTAACCGATTTGTCGCCACGGACGCCACCAGCGACGGGCCGCAGGGGTGCCGGGCGACGTCGAGAAAGCCGGCTACGGCGATCCGAAGAAGCCTTCGCCTCACTGCACGCGGCCGCTGTCGCCGTACGTGCCCTACTGACCACACACTCGGCGCCGAAGCCGCTTGGTCGTGGAGAAAGACTGTAACCGTGAACGACCCGCAGCTCAGCCTACTTGTCCTTTATACCTCCGACATCGCCGGCTGCCAGGCCTTTTACGAAAGCCTCGGTCTGGTGTTCACCGCCGAACGCCACGGGAACGGGCCGAAGCATGTTGCCGCCCGCCTCGCCGGCGGCAGCGTGCTTGAAATCTATCCCGCAGGCCGGAACGGATCCACTGGAGCACTGCGCCTCGGTTTCGTCCTCTCGACCAGCCACTTTCCGCAAGCGCGTCTTCCCCTAGGTCAGCACCTGCTCCGTGACCCCGACGGTCGCGCTGTAAACGTCACCGTCTCCGGCTGACACGTTCGACCTGTTAGTGGTTGATGGTCCCGCCGCCACGCCGGCGGCGGCGGCTCAGCAGATACCAGCTTGCACCTGGCTGGAGAACGCGATCGCCCGCGAGCTGTGCGGCTGACCGTCACCGCGGGCTCGGTGCAGCGGGTCCTGGTCGGCGGCTCGCTCGCGATCCACGCGAGGACTCGCTGCTGGCGGATTTTCGGTTGTGGCTTTTACTGAGTACATGCGTTGGGACGTGCGGCTGCTCGACGAGGTCGAAGCATGGCTGCTGGGTCTCGACGATGACAGCTACGACCTGGTCGCCGCAGCGATCGACAAGCTCGCCGACGACCGGGCCGCCCTCGCCACCGCCCTCTTCCACATGCCTGGCCGGACACCAGAACAGTGGACCTCGCCGACGCAACCGACACGCATGCAGCGCCTGAGCGGATCAACAGCGTGCGTGACGGCTTTTCGCTCTGACATCGAATTCGAACGCTCGTGACAGGGAACCAGAACAAACACGCTCGAAGCTGCGGATGTTGCCTGACCAGTCAGCCGCACATCCGACGGATCTCTGGAGCGTTCATCATGAGCAAGCCCCCGCCGATCCCACCCCACCGCACCGACCCGCAACCAGGCTCAGCCGAACAACGACGCACCTCCCGGCGGCGTTTTCTCGAGGCCGGGCTGGCCGCCGCGACGCTACCGATCGGTGCGGGGATGTTCGCGGCCCGCCCAGCCGCCGCCGCGCAACCAACCGCCGATGCGACCGGAAGCCGGCCCAACCTGCTGATCCTGATGACCGACCAGGAGCGCACGGAGGTGGTGCTTCCCAGCGGTTTCAGCCTGCCGGCCCGCGACCGGGTGGCGAGCGACGGGGTGACCTTCGGCCTGCATCACACACCGACAGCCCCCTGCTCCCCCGCCCGGTCCACCGTGTTCACCGGCCTACATGCGCCGGTCAACGGCGTTTTGGACAACGTCGGCGCGGCGCAGCCGGACCTGTCCGCGACGATCCCCACGCTGGGCACCATGGTGAAGGCCGCCGGTTACCACACCTGTTACATCGGCAAGTGGCACCTGACCCAGAACATCACCACCGACCCGGCCTACCTCACCCCCTACGGCTTCGACGAGGCGATCGACCTACTCGCCGGTGGTACCCCGAATGAGGGAACCCAGCAGGACCCGGGCGTCGCCCAGCAGGCCGAGGCATGGCTCGCCGCGCACGCCGCTGACAGCCAGCCATGGCTGTGTGTGGTCAGCTTCGTCAACCCGCACGACATGATGTTCTGCCCGCGCTTCTACCGGCTCGATGACGTGCCCGACTACGGCGCCGCGGTGCCGACGAACTTCGAGTCGGACCTGTCCTCGAAGCCGCCGGTTCAGACCGTGTGGCGGGGTGAGAACGAGGCGGTCGGCGGCGCGATGCCGAACGCGGTCGCGGCCCCCGACGACGCACACCAGTGGCGGCAGTGGGGGAACTGGTACCTGGAATTGCTGCGGCGTACCGACGTGCTGATGAGCGGCGTGCTCGACGCCTCCGGTCGGGCCGCCGACACGGTCGTGGTCCGGTTGGCCGATCACGGCGAAATGGGCGGCGGACACGGGCTACGACAGAAAGGAGCGATGATCTACCAGGAGAACCTACGGGTGCCGTTGGTGATCGCCGATCCGCGGCGTCCGGCCACCCATGGCAGCACCTCGACGGCTCTCACCTCGCACATCGACGTCGTGCCCACCCTGGCCTCGCTCGCCGGGATCGACGCCACGGCCTTCGGCCCGCTGGTCGGCCATGACCTCACGGTCCTGCTCGACCAGCCAGGCGGGTCGGTCCGTACCAGTCTGTTGGTGACGTCGGACGCGACCAGCAGCGGGCTCGGGCTGCCAGGGCTGCGGTACTGCATCCGGGGGGTGTTGACCGCGCGCTACAGCTTCGGCCGGTACACCACTCCCGATGGCATCGACGGCCCGCCGTCCGGCTACACCTTCGAGTGCTATGACCGCCTGGCCGACCCGGGTGAGCTGCACAACCTCGCCAACGACCCATCGCGGGCGAGCCTGCTGAAGGACCTGAACGACCTGGTGAACCAGCTGATCGCCGACGAGCTTCAGGTTGGGGGGACGGCACATGCGTAAGAGTGCCCGGCAATAGGGGCGTGGATGTCGCCGCAGCCCCCTGACAGCACCATCACGGGCCAGACCCGTGAATGGACACGCCGATGTCCGCTTTGTCGCATTTCTGACAATGAACGATGAATGCGAGGACGGCCTCGGATGAATAGTGACCGAACAGGAAGGCCGACTGTCACCCCTTTGCCGGCCAGCGGTCCAGTGTGACGTGCTGTTGCCATAACGGGGGGATGGGCACGTGAAGCGAACGTCGGTATTCGCGTTGTTGTCGTTGCTGGCCGGGACGCTGTTGAGCGGCCTGGGACCCGCGGTTTCCGCCTCGGCGGCGACGCCGGATGTGATCGACGTGGTGTCGGTAAACGGGACGACGTCGGGGGCTTCCGCGGTCTCCATCATGCCGATGTTGTCGACGGGCGTGACCGGGACGCCGATTGCGTTGCCGACGGCCGCGAGCGGGGGTAATCGTCCTCTTACGTTGAGCGGGTCCGCATCCTCTGAGGGGCAGCTCAGCCTGTCCAGTGATGGGCGCTATCTCACCCTTGCCGGCTACTCCGCGTCACCGGGAACAGGGTCTGTCGCATCGACGTCGTCGGCGAGTGTGCCGCGGGTGGTTGGTCGTATCAACGGTGCGGGCAACGTCGACACCTCGACCATGCTCGGCACTGATGCGTTTACCGGTAACAACGTCCGCGCGGCGACGACGTCTGACGGGTCCCGCTTCTGGATCACGGGAGCCAATGGCGGCGCGTCGACGGTGAAGGGCGGCGTCGTCACGGCGGCGCTCGGGGCGACGACCGCGACGTCGGT
This sequence comes from Protofrankia sp. Cas4, assembly GCF_963555915.1. NCBI lineage: Bacteria > Bacillati > Actinomycetota > Actinomycetes > Frankiales > Frankiaceae > Protofrankia > Protofrankia sp. Cas4. The sequence goes on along the minus strand of NZ_CAUVXL010000154.1, from coordinate 12,595 downwards.
CTCGACGACGGTGTCGGCTGGTCGGGTCCTGAACACGGCTGGCGGGAACCTGTACTTCGGAACCGACAAGACGACGCCGACCGGGGTGTCTCGGGTCGGGACCGGCCTGCCGTCGACGAGCGGGCAGAGTTTGAGCTTCCTCGGCGGCACGGCGGACCCGTACGGGTTTGCGTTGGTGACGGTCGGCGGCGGCGCTGTACCGGACACCCTGTACGTCGCCGACGGGACCACCGGTGGCTTGACCAAGTTCTTCTTCAACGGGTCGGCGTGGCAGTCGAAGGGCACCGTCGGCGGCGGCACACCGTTGTTCGGTGTCGCGGCGCGTGTCGAGAACGGCGGGGTGCAGATCTTCGCCACTACCCTGGGCGGCTCGAAGGTGGACAGCGTCTTCGACAGCTCAGGCGCCGGCGGCACGTTCACCGGCGCTCTGACCACGATCGCCTCGGCAGCCAGCGGGACGTCGTACCGAGGTATCGCGTTCGCGCCCGCCGGGCAGCCGGCGCCCGGACCCCAGCCCGTGCTCACCCTCGGTGACACCGTGCTGGGCAATGTGATCGGTGACGCGGACAACCCGACCCTGACCGTGGCGCTGTCCGACCCCGATTCGACGGTCGACGTGAGCACGCTCGCGGTGACCGTCGCCACATCCAACTCTGCCGTCGCCCCACTGGGCAACATCAGTGTCAGCGGCTCCGGGGCAACCCGCACCGTCAGCGTCGCGCCGACGGGCGTCGGCTACTCGACCATCACCGTGACCACCACCGACCCGCTCGGCCGCACCGGCACGGCGTCCTTCACCTACGGTGCGTCAGCCCCCGCGACGGACACCACCAGCCACTGGCTCGACGGCGCATCCGACGCGTCGACTGCGATCGACGTCGGCGGCGGCTACCTCCTTGTCGGCGACGACACGAGCAACGTGCTGCGTCTCTACCGCGGCGACCGTTCCGGTCTGCCGGTGAAGACCTGGGACATCGGCAGCCAGCTCGGTCTGGGCACCAAGGGGTCGGACTCGATGGATATCGAGGCCGCCGCGCGGCTGGGTGACACCGTCTACTGGACCGGATCGATGGGCAATGCCTCCGACGACGGCGCACTGCGCCCGACTCGGTCCACGCTGTTCGCGACCCGGCTGTCCGGTAGCGGCGCGACGACGGACCTGACGCTGGTCGGCTCCTATTCGAACCTGCGCGCCGACCTGATCGGCTGGGACCAGGCAAACGGCAACCCGCTCGGGCTGGCTGACAGCGCGGCTGCCGGCCACCTGCCCAAGACGATCGACGGGTTCAACGTCGAGGGTATGGAGTTCGCCGCCGGCGGCTCCGGGACCGCGTACGTCGGATTCCGTGCCCCGCTGGAAACGGTGAGCGACCGAAATCTCGCTCTCGTGGTACCGGTGACCAACCTGCCCACACTCGTGACCGGTGCTGGGGTGGCCGCGACGTTCGGCTCGCCGATGCTGTGGAACCTGGGCGGGTTGTCGGTCCGGGACATCCGCCGCAACGCCGACGGCCAGTACCTGATCCTTGGCGGCTCCTACACCGGCGGAAATCCCACCTTCCGCCTCTTCACGTGGAACGGCGACCCGGCCTCGCCCCCGGTCGCGGCCACAACGGTGCTACCGGCACCGCTGGGCAGTTGGGAGTCGATCGTGGCCACGCCGGACCCGATCGGCGACGGCGCGCAGGTCCAGCTGATCGAAGACGACGGCGGCGTCGACTTCTACGGTGATGGCGCCACGACCGAGGCCAAGGCGCTCCCCCTGGGGCTGCGCAAGAGCCGCATCGACACCTTCACCCTGGCTCTGCCGACACAGGCGATCAGCTTCACCACGACTCCGCCCGTGCCCGCGACCTTCGGTGAGCGCTACCACGTCGCCGCTACGGGTGGTAGGTCCGGCCTGCCGGTCACGTTCAGCGTCGGCGGGACCGACAGCTGCACAGTCGGGGACGCGACCAGCGGCACGGACACGGATGGAAACGGCACCGGCGCCGCGACGATCACCCTCGCCGACGTCGGCTCCTGCACCGTCACGGCCACCGAGGCCGGCGGCGCGAGCTACCAGCCGGCGGTGTCGGTGCCGCAGTCGTTCTCGGTCACACCAGCGACCCCCACCGTCAACTGGCCGGCGCCGGATCCGATCACCTACGGAACCGGCATCTCGAACGCCCAGGTGAACGCAACCGCGAACGTTCCCGGAACGTTCCACTACAACGTCTCGCCCGGTGACGTCCTCACCGCCGGACCGCAGGCGCTAACCGTGACCTTCACTCCCACGGACAGTGCGCGCTACCTGAATGCGACCGCGTCGGTCACTCTCGACGTTCACCAAGCCGCCCAGTCCATCAACGTCGCCGCCATCGGTAACCACACCTTTGGCGACGCGCCGGTGTTGCTCACCGCAAACGGTGGCGGGTCACCCTCGCCGGTCACCTTCAGCACGGTTGGGCCGTGCACTGTGGACCAGACCGACAAGGGGCCCCTGCTGACCTTCACCGGGGCCGGCACCTGCACCGTCATCGCCAACCAATCCGGTGACATCAACTATCTGCCGGCTAGTGCGGTTTCGCGCAGCGTGAACATCGCGAAGGCGACGCCGGGCCTGACGTGGTCGTCGCCGGCGGACATCACCTACGGCACGCCGCTGTCGGCAACAGAGCTCGACGCCACCGCCACTGTTGACGGCACCTACGCCTACAGCGACGACGATCAGGCAGGTGATGCCAGCGATCGCGTGCTGCACGCCGGCCCGCACATGCTGCACGTGACATTCACCCCGGTCGACGCCACCGACTACACCAGCGTCACCCGCGACGTCACGCTGACCGTCGACAAGGCCGACCCGCAACTCGCCTGGACCCCCGCTGTCGCCAGCCTGGTCTACGGGGTGCCGCTCGGCGGCAATCAGCTCGACGCCACCGCGGATGTGCCCGGCTCGTTCAGCTACACCCCGCCGGCCGGCACAGTGCTGCACGCGGGGACCCACACCCTGTCCGCGAGCTTCGTCCCCGACGACACCACCGACTACACCTCCGCCGGCACCGTCACCACGCCTCTGGTCGTCGACAAGGCACCCCAGGAACTGTCCATCGATCCACCCGGCCAGCACACCTTCGGCGACACCCCGTTCACCGTGACGGCCACCGGCGGTCACTCCGGCAACCCGATCACCTTCACCCCGGTCGGACCATGTCAGCTCGCCAGCCCCAGCTCGAACGGCGATCCCGTCCGCGGCTCGGTCACGGTCACCATCACCGGCGCCGGTGACTGCTCGATCACCGCTCACCAGGACGGTTCCGAGGACTACCTGCCTGCACCGGCCACGACGACCGACCTCACCGTCGCCAAGGCCATCCCCGTCCTGACCTGGCCGACGCCGGCACACATCACCTACGGCTCGGTCCTCGGCTCCGGGCAGCTGGGCGCCACCGCGAACGTCAGCGGGTCGTTGGCCTACAGCGCCGACGGTGCCCCCTATTCGGGCGGCGTCCTGCACGCCGGGACGCACACGCTCGCGGTGACGTTCACCCCGACCGACAACGCTGACTACGCACCAGCGGCGTCCACCGTCATGTTGGTCGTCGACCAGGCGCCGCAGATCCTGACGATCGCCGCCGTCGCCAAGCAGGTTTACGGCGTGGCTCCGTTCACGGTCGCCGTCACCGGCGGTGCGTCCGGACGGCCGGTGGTCGTCACTCCCACGCCCGTAAGCCCGTGCGCCGCCTCCACTGTCAGCGGCGGGTTTGTCACGATCACAGTGACCGGGGCCGGAACCTGCGTCCTGACCGCGACGCAGGACGGCACCGCCGACTACAGCGACGCCGTACCGCGACAGCTGAGCTTCGTCGTGGACAAGCGACAAGCCAGCGTGACCCTGGCCGCCATCCCGACCCACACCTACGGCGACGCGCCCTTCAGCGTGAATGCGGCTGGTACCGGCTCAACCGCTCCGGTCGTACTCACCGCCGGACCCTCGTCGGTGTGCAACCTGTCCGGCACGACGGTGAGCCTCACCGGTCCGGGCACCTGCACCGTCACGGCTGACCAGGCGGGCGACGCCAACTACTACGCGTCACCAACGGTCAAGGTCAGCTTCGCCGTCACGTGCGGCGCCCGGATCCTGACGGACCTGACCAGGCCAGTCAAGTCTGGCGCGACGCTGCCGATCCAGTTGCAACTCGTTGGCAGCGGCGGCAGAAACCTCTGGAGCTCCTCGATCACGGTGCATGCCATCGGTGTCGACGGATCGTCCGTCGCCCCGGCTCCCGGCAACAGCCAGCCTGGCCAGGACTTCCGCTTCGTCGCATCACCTCCGGGCTACCAGTACAACGTGAAGACGACCGGGCTCAGCGCTGGCACACACATCCTGTCCTACGTGGCGGGCACCGACCCCGCGGTCCATACGGTTACCTTCACCGTCACCAACTGAAACGCCTCGTTGAGAGCGCCTGACAATAGGTGGTAGATATCATCAACCAGTGGTCGATCGCTACCGGCAGGGAGATGAAGGCACGACGCACCACGATCACGCCCCGTGGCACGGGAAGGCCATTGGCAGTCGCCACCACGCCGCCGTCCAGCAACGGCTCCAAGGCCTGATCCCGTGGAGGGAGCCGAAGATGGCGCTGGGAAAGCGGCACGGGGGCACGATGGTCCCGTTGGCGATCGCAATGCTGGCGTCGGTCTGTATCGCAACGGTCGGCTGCACTGGATCCGGCGGAACACCGTCCACCCCACCGGCACGTAGCGGTGTCACCGCCGACAGTGGCGGGGCCGCTTCCACCATGGGGAATCCGGGGCCGGCGCCGCCGCGCACGCTGGCGGCTGTCACGACCGCCGGGGCGGTGGTGCTTCTGGATCCCGTCAGTGGCAGGGCCATCCGTACCCTGCGCGGCAGCGGGGCCGTCGGGGACTCGCTGGCGGTGAGTCCCGACGGCCGATCGGTGTTCTACGAGGTTGGCGTCGGCTGCCAGCACCAGGTATGGCGCATCGGCACGGACGGCGGCGACCCGACGATCATCGCGTCCGCGGGCAGCAAGCCAGCGATCAGTCCGAACGGCACGAGTCTCGTGTACGCGACGCAGTACTTCGACTGCTCCCCCGGGGACAACCCGACCGCCGGTTACCAGGTCGTCGTGGTCAATCTGACGACCCACGCCGAGCGGCGTTTTCCGATGCCTCCGGGGAGGGCAGCCAGTGGGTTGCCGGCACCGGTCACGCACCTGTCGTGGTCGCCCGACGGCACCCGCCTGGCCGTGTCGGTTGGCTCCGCAGAGGACAACGAAGGCTGGGACCTGGTCACGATGAGCCCTTCGACGGAGTCGTATTACCTGCAGGACGACGGCTCCGGCGCCGTGCCACTCACCGCTGCGGAGAAGGGAAGCTTCTACTACGAGGGCGTGTACATGCCGAACGGCCACTTGTTCGTCGTGCGGCAGTGCTGCGGCGGTTACCCGCCGGTGACCACGTCGGTGCTGCTGCAGGAGGTCGACCCGGCGACGGGTGCGCCGCTTCATCAGATCGCGACCGGGCTCACCAGCAAGACGCATACCAGCCTGGACGTGGATGCCGGCGGGCACTGGCTGCTGTACCTGTCAGGCACCGATCTTGAGGTTTCCAGTGATGGCGCCAAGCCCACGACGCTTGCCTCAGGCTACCGGGCGGCCGCGTGGTAAGCGGAACCATGCCAGGCGACCGAAGAGCGTCAGCTCCTGGAGTCGCCGGATGGGCGCTGGAGGCCGGACTGTGCCGGTGGGCGCGTTGGCGGCGAGGATGCTGCGGACGCTGGACATAAGAGCGCCCGGCAACAGGGGCATGGATCAAGGAACGTGCCTCGGCCCCGCGACGCCGCGTCCCCTATTGTTGGTCGCTCTTAGTGAAGCCTGCTGCCCGGGATATCCCAGTCGCCTGGGAGGCGTGGCTACTGGAGGTCTCGATGAGCCGGAACGGAACGCCCCGACAGCTTCGGACGGTGACGGCTGGCACAGCCGCGGGCCTGACACTCCTTCTCGGTGCCTGCGGCGGATCGACCCCGGCCACGCCGACCACGACCCCCCACACGTCTCCTGCCGCTCGGCCTACCGACGAACCGACCGACCTGTCCACCGACCTGCTGACGCCCTCACCCACACCGATCCCCCCAGGGCAGACGGGCCCACAGGCGACCCCGACGACCGGCATCGACGCGCTCGGGACAACGATCGTTCCCCCGGGCTTCCCGTTCCCGACAGGAGCGATCCCCGCAGTCACCCTGTCCAGACCCCGAGACGCGGCGATCGCACTGACAGGCGTTACCACCGACGACGCGGTCACGTTCTACCGGCAGACAATGCCCACTGACGGTTACCAACTCAAGCAGCAGAGCGTGTCCGCGAACAAGGCAAAACTGACCTTCACAGGGCATCGTGAAAGCGTCGAACTCCTCGCGAACAGTATCGGCGGCACCCCGCACATCGTCCTCATCTTCATCCGCCAGTAGGACGCATCGGCCGGCTACTCCTCGGAACGGCGACGCCGGCCTACCAGAACCATCGTGGTCCCACGCGTGTCCCGCGGCTGCGCGGGGCTCTGTTCCTCGTCGTCCCCCTCGTCGTCCCAGTCCAGATCCTCGGAGTCGGCGTCCTCGCTGTCGTCTTCCGCCTGATCCGCGATGCCGTCTGCCCTGGCCGACATCGCGGACCTACGGGAATCGCCCGGTGATCGGGTGGCGCCCTTTGAACCCGCCCGACCCCGTGAGCCGGTGGCGCGGCGGCCGCGGACCGCGGCGGCCAGAGCCGCACCCCGGCCGGTAAAGGCCCCCTCGGCCGCGAAGCACACCGTGACCGAAAGAATGAGACCGAGCGCGACTACACCGAGTAGCGCCTGGATCTGACTCCCGTGGAGTACATCGGGCTCGGTCGAGGAAATAAGCTGGCTGGCCCGGATCATCGCATCCTTCGGCACGTTCTGCATGACCTGCAGCTTTTCAAGCTCGGTCCCGGCCACCTTCACCAGTACGGAGGCCGTGTTGGTCGCAGCAACCGGCGATGCGTCCGTGGCGGCAATCTCCAGCACCGGAGAACCATCGGCGACCAGCACAATGGTGAAGGGCGACGTGGCGTGTGCGGCCTTGAGCTCCTGCCGAACACCTTCGGTCGCCATGATCCGAGCAAGAACGTCCGCGGTGTTACCCAGCGGAATGGACAGATACGGGTTTCGGCTCGCCGCCGTGCTGGTGGTCCCGGAGTCCGACGTCGGCGGCAGTATCACCACCGCCGCATGGGCTTGGAATGTCGGACCGATGGCGGCGTGCACGCCCACCCCGGCCAGGCCGGTCAGAATAATCCCGATGATCAGGATATACCAGCGACGGACAAGAACCGCGACGAAATCCAAAAAGTACACTCGTGTCCCTTGCTCTTTGCCCCCCAGCGCGGGTCAGCATTGCGCCGACACCGGATCAGGTCCAAGATACACGGCCGACATCAGAGCGAGAAGGGCGCTGGAGCTTGTCGTGCCGATGCGCGACAAGCGACAACAAGCCAACAAGATAGCAAGCTGTTCCCGTCGACGCCACTATTTGATCTCATACAGATGAACGCCATGTGACGAGAACGAGTCTCACCTGACCTGTCGGGTGGGTGGGCCACGCCTGTCGATCCCGGTAACCGCCGGCCGTCAACCCCGCGCCTGCCGACACACACCAGACAGGCCCCCACTCACCGATCAATTCAGGCAACACTCTGTTAGGCGAACTCGGTTGGGTCGAGGCCGAGCACGTCGATCGCCTCCCGGACCACTGCTTGTTCACTGGGCGCGAACGCGCCGTCGACACGGCCGATGACCTCGCCGATGCGCACCACGGCACGGGCCTCGACGGCCCGTCCCCGTACCTTGGCGATCTCGGCAAGGGCTGCCCGTTTTCCCGCGGCGAAGTCGCTCTGCAGCCGCGCCAGATGCATGTCGAACAACTGCTCTAATTCGGCTGCCGGGAAGCTCGCCATCACCGGGTCGGTGGCGACAAAACCGCGCATTCCCTCCCGTTCGGCCGGGTCGATGCGGCCATCGGCGGCGGTCACCAGGGCGCAGATGGCGACCGAGGCGTCGCGGAATGCGCTACCGCGTAGGTCGTCGCGTCTCGCGGTCAGCTGCGCGCGCAGCGACGCGACCGAGGGACGCAGCCGGCCCCAGCCCATCTCGGTGGCCGCTGGCGGTATGCCCTGCCACAGCGGCCATCCCTCGGCCAGCCACCGCCGCACCGCCCAGGCGACCGGCAGCGGACGCAGCCGTGTCGCCAGCAGTACATCGATGCCGACAGCTACCAGCGGGCAGTGCTGCCACGCGGCGGGCACCGCCGTGTCCGCCGGCCAGACGGTGGCGAACAGGATCGTCAGGTCGTGCCCGGCTGCCAGGGCCGTGGCCGGACCGGGCATATCGCTCGACTGTCGGTGGCTGTGCTCCACGGCGCCGACGAACTCCCGAACCATGGTGGTCATGTCGCCAACACCGTCGAGATGGCCACCAAGCGTGTCCTCGATGTCCTCACCCGGTTGGACCGGGCCACCCGGCAGGACATACCAGAGGTCCCCGGGTGGCCGAGCAAGGAGCACCCGGTCATCCACCCGTAGCACCAGTCGAACGTCGAGCTGGATCGCGGCAAGGCCGAGCATCCGAAACCCTCTCCGTGATGGCCGTGATGGCCAGACGAGAATACGGCCGAGAGCATCATCCCCCAGGCGGATGGGCGCCATCGGCACAGCCGCCAGGACCGTTCCCGAACAGGTCGTGGGCTGCGGATGAAAATACTGGGGTTATCCCATGACCAGGCTCCGCACCTGTCCGTACGGCGGCAATCCCAACAGTCATGTTTAACAGTGCCGGGCGGGGTGAACTCGCCGTCCTGCTGGTGATCGGCCTGTTCGTGTTCGACCCGAAACGATTACCGAAGGTGGTCGGTGGCGCTTGCCGGGTGCGGCACCACCGTCGGACTGCGTCGGATTCGCCGACGCAGTCCGACCGGTGTGTGGGTGGGCGGTCAGCCGGCCTGGGTGGGAACGTCGGCGGGTTGACTGTCGCTGCCGGCCGGGGCGGCCTGCGGGGCAGAGCCTGTGACCGCCGGCGGGTGTGCGGGCATGGCGGGTGCGTCGTCGCGCAGCCCACGAGTCTCCGCTTTGAGGATCCTCAGTGACTGGCCCACGGAACGGGCCGCGTCGGGAAGTTTCCGGGAACCGAACAGGACCACGAAGACCACCGCAACGATCAGCAGATGCCATGGTCCGAACTCGCCCAAACCCATGAAAATCCCTCACTTTGTCGCTGGTGCGATCCGGTCGTGCTTGAATCCTAATCGCCGGGACCGCGGGATGGATTCCCATTGGCTGTGAACCACCACCGACGCCTGCCGGTCCACCAGCCGTCGGACGCCATTCTCCGAACCGTTACCGCCCCTGGTCGGATCCGGCCGTCGGACGGCCGTGGCCCCGTCCGGGCGGACGGCTAACCGGCCGGCAAAGCGCGCTTCGTTGGTGTCAGGCGAACGGCAGGCGTACCAATGGAGGTGGACAGCAATGATACGGCGGTGACGGCCCGGCCCCGCCGGGGGCTACCGGCCGGCGCGGGTCCCGCGCCAGAGCGGGCGATGCGTGGCCCGCCACTCGATGATCGCGCCGGTGAGGGAGACGGGGCGCAGGTCGATCCCGTCAAGACTGCCGATCGCGATCGAGGTGATGTGGACGTCGTCCTCGCGGCTGCCGATCTCGGCCCCCCAGGGCAGCTCCGCGACGAACAGAACGTTGAGTTCGTGGACCCGGATTCCCTTTTCCTGGTAGCTGTGTTCCGCACAGCCGAGGAACTGCAGGTCACCGACGTGCAGGCCGGTCGCTTCGGTGGTCTCGCGGCGCAGAGCCACCTCCACGGTCTCACCGGCTGCGACATGCCCGCCGGGCAGGAAGTACCAGGACTCGCCCCGCCGGTTGGCCAGGAGCACCCGGTCACGAGTGAGGAACACAATCCTGGCACTGACCTTGTTCGGTGCGGCAGGCATCAGCAAGCACTCCCGGGCAGAGATTCCAAGGGACGGAGATCGCAGGACTGATTCTGCCGACATGCCGCGCCAGAAGTGTCAGCCCTCCCCCGCCACAGGGCCATCCCCTCCCCCAGACGCCCGGCACCAGCACGGCCTACCGGGTCGGCACGATGCGAGGTGCGATGAGCGTCCTCGAAAGCCCGTGGCCCTGCTGCTTGCCTCACCCGTGACCGGTGCCGGTCTGGCCGGTCTGCATCGGAACGGGAGCGCCACACCGGGACTGGCGTGCGACGTTGAGCAGGAGACCGACACCGATGAGATCGACGAACGCCGCCGTCCCGCCGTAGGAGACGAATGGCAGCGGGAGGCCGGTCACGGGCATGATTCCCATGGTCATCCCGACGTTGACGAATGTCTGGACGGCGAACCACACCGCGACCCCGCCGGCGACCAGTTTGCCGAACATGTCCGGTGCCTTTTCGGCGATGCGCAGGCCCCGGAGGCAGATAGCGGTGAGGGCGAGCAGCAGGGCGCCGGCGCCCACGAAACCACCTTCCTCCGCAGCGACCGTGAAGACGAAGTCGGTCTGCTGTTCCGGGACGAAGTAGCCGTTGGTCTGGCTGCCCTGGAGGAAGCCCTGGCCGAACAGACCACCGTCGCCGATCGCGGTCAGCGACTGCACCGTGTGGTAGCCCGAGCCGCTGGTGTCCTGGTCCGGGTGCGCCAGTGCGGTGAACCGCTGCTCCTGGTAGGGCTTGAGGAGGTGGAGTTGCACGATGACGCCGCTGCCGAGCGCGACCGCGACCAGGAGAACAACCAGGAAGCGCGTGCCGGCGCCCGCAAGACCGAGCAGGACGAACGCCAGGACCGCAACGATGATGGCGACACCGAGTGCCGGCTCGGCGAGGATGAGCAGCAACGGGAGCATCACCAGGGCCAGGCACAGGACAAGGTCGCGGGTACGCGGTCGGACCTCGCCGTCGGGCGGTTGACACAACAACCCCGCCACCATCAAGATCACAACAATCTTGGTGAGTTCCGACGGCTCGAACTGTTGCGAGCCGAGGCTAAACCAGGCGTGGGCGCCGTTGACCCGGGACCCCAGCGGGGTGAGGACGGCGAGCAGCAGCACGCAGGTACCGGCATACAGGACGGGGGCAAGCGCCGCGAGCAGCCGGTAGTTGCACACCGTCGCACCCGCGCACAGCAGCGACCCGATCGCCAGATTCACCAGGTCCCGTTCCAGATAGCGGTACGGACTCGCCCCGCCGGCTGTCAGACCGGCCGCGGTCGCCGCATATATACACAAGGCGCCCGCGCCGCACAGCGCCGCGGTCAACCCGACCAGGATCCAGTCGATTCCCGGCAGGACGTGTGTACGTATCCGGCGTATCGGCATGCGCAGTTTTCCACGCCGCAGCATGCGCAGTTCACCGAACGTCATCGGGCCCCGCCGGCTGCCGCGACATCAACACACCCCATATACCGCTGGGACACCGCCAGCCGTATATCGCGGTATTCTACCGCCAGATATCGGTGATCGGTGCCGCGGACGCGCTGTTGCCCGCGTAGGGCAGATGGTACATGTCCTCGAGGGTCCGCAGGACGCTGTAGTGGTTGATGTGTTCGGCAACGGTGCCGGTCTTCACGCCGGCCCCGACGACCACGGTCGGAATGTTGTTGTTGTGGCCGCTGTCGTCCTCATCCCAGGTGAGGACGAGGATGCTGTTATGTGTCTTCGCCCATTGCACATACGTATCGATGTGGTTATGCAGCCAGGTGTCGCCGGTGGCAGCCGGGCAGTCATGCATGTCGTTGCACAGATTCGGCACGACGAACGACACGGTGGGTAGCATCGCATAGTTTGTCGGGAACCGGTCGAAACCGAGGTTGGCCGAAGCCCCCACCGTCGGAAAATTCACCCACGGATTGTGCTTACGGGCATAATTGCCGCTGGTGCAGCCGGTGTACCCGTCCGACGGCATGCTTTCCGAGTACCCGACAAAAGTGTCGCCGGCCGCGATCAGCTCCGCGCCGAGACTGGCCGCGGAAAAGGTGTGCGGACAGGAGTCGTCGGTGACTCCCTGCGGGGAGCCGGAGAACAAGGCCAGATAGTTCGGCTCGCTCGGATGCGCGACCCCGGACGCATGGCTGAACGACACACCCTGGGCTGCGAGTCCGTTGATGTAGGGAGCGGACGCTCGGCCGATGACGTCGGAATACGAATGGTTCTCCATCACGACAACCACCACATGATCCCGTCGCGGCACCACCCCCACGGCACCGTCCCGTCCCGCGCCGGTCGAGCTCGATACCGCCGATGTCCCTGCCGGCGCAGCCCCGCCGGCCGAACACGCCGCGAGAGTCAGCACAACCGCGATGACGGCGAGGCGGATACGTGACACGATCGCTCCTTCCCAGGGGGTAACCTCACCGTAACGGTAGTCGGCGCCGGGACGAACACCGTCGGCCGGCAGCCCCGGCCGGTCGAGCCTGACCACCCAGAATGCTGTTACAGCCAGTCGCGTCGCTTGAACCCGAAGTAAAGCCCGCCGGCGATGGCGAGCATCACGCTGGTACTCACCGCGAATC
>NZ_CAUVXL010000153.1:0-15579 GCF_963555915.1 Protofrankia sp. Cas4 | reverse complement strand
GACGTCGTGATCCCGTTCGCCTCCGTCGACCCGCACGACGGGGCGTCCGCGGTGGACCGACTGCGTGACCTCGCCGCGGCCGGGGCACGTGGTCTCAAGCTGCACCCGTCCATGCAGGCTTTCAGCCCGAATGACAGGACGCACTATCCGCTCTACGAAGCCGCGGCCGAACTCGGCCTGCCGGTTGTCTTCCACACCGGTCAGACCGGTATCGGCGCCGGTCTGCCCGGCGGGCGCGGCATCAAGCTTCGCTACTCCGACCCGATGCTCATCGACGACGTCGCCGCGGACCACCCGCAGCTGACCGTCGTCCTGGCCCATCCGTCGGTGCCGTGGCAGGACGCGGCGATCTCGATCGCGACGCACAAGGCGAACGTGTTCATCGACCTTTCCGGCTGGTCACCGAAGTACTTCCCGCCGCAGCTCGTACGGGCCGCCAACGGCCTGCTCAAGCACAAGGTGCTGTTCGGCTCGGACTATCCGGTGATCACGCCGGACCGGTGGCTGACCGACTTCGCCGCGCTGGACATCAAACCGGCGGTGCGGCCGCTGATCCTGAAGGACAACGCCGCGCGCATGCTCGGGCTGGCGCGGACAGGAGGATGACGCGATGCCGGACTACGGACTGGGCAGCTGGCCGGCTCGTCGGGCCCGCATCAACGGCGCAGACGTGGCGTTACGCCAGCACACAGAGCCCGGAGAGCACAGCGAACATGGAGAGCACAGCGAGCACAGCGAGCAATCGGCAGACCGCAGCCTGACCTACGCCGAACTGGCCGCCCGGGTCGAGCGTCTGAGCCTGGCGTTTGCCGAGCTCGGCGTGGGCCACGGCGACCGGGTCGTTTACCTCGGCCCGAACGACATCGCGACCTTCGAGGTCTTCTTCGCCACCGCCCGGCTAGGCGCGATCTTCGTCCCGTTCAACACCCGACTGGCGGCGGACGAGGTCGCCTACCTGCTCGACGACGCGCGTCCAACGGTCCTGGTCTACGGCCCGGAGCTGGCCGATCTGGTGGTCGCGGTGGACCCGGCCGCACACGGGGTCGCCGCGGTCGTGCCGGTGGCCGGGTCCGGGCCGGGTAGCTACGCCGCACTCCTGCACGCCGCGGTGGGGGCCGGGGCGGGGCACTGCGTGGTGCGTTCGGAGGTGGCGCTGTCCGACGACGCGGTGATCCTTTACACCAGCGGCACCACCGGCCGCCCGAAGGGCGCCGTGCTCAGCCACGCGAACATGACGTTCAACACGATGAACCAGTTGGCGCACGTGGATGTCCTGACCAGCGACGTGGCCCTCTGCATGGCTCCCCTGTTCCACGCGGCCGGGCTCGGACAGGTGAGCCTGCCGACCCTGTTCAAGGGCGGCACCGTTGTCGTCGCTCCGAGATTCGACCCGGGCTACGTGCTGTCGGCGATCGCCGCGCTGCGCATTGCGTCGTTCTCCGCCGTGCCGACGATGCTGCAGATGTTGTGCGAGCATCCGGACTTCGCCGCGGCGGACCTCAGTTCCCTACGCTTCGTGATCTACGGGGGGTCGACGGTAGCCGAACGTGTCGCGGTCGCCTGGCAGCGCCGTGGCGTGCCGCTCCTGCAGGGCTACGGGATGACCGAGGCCAGCCCCGGCGTCTACCTGGCGGTGCCGCAGGGCGCGGCAGCGCGGCCGATCTCGATCGGCGTGCCGCACTTCTTCACCGACGTGTCACTGGCCGCCGGGGCCGACACGCCGGAGCCGGGGACGTCCGGCGAACTGCTGGTGCGCGGCCTCAACGTGTTCAGCGGGTACTGGAACCGGCCGGCGGAGACCGACCGCGCCTTCACCGACGGCTGGTTCCGCTCCGGTGACGTCGTGCGGGTCGCGCAGGACGGTTGGGCCTACGTCGTCGACCGACTCACGGATGTGATCATCTCCGGCGGGGAGAACGTCTACCCGGTCGAGGTCGAGGCGGTGCTCAACGCGCTGCCGGGCGTGGTCGACGCCGCGGTCGTCGGGGTCGCCGACGACCGCTGGGGCGAGGTCGGATTCGCCTTCGTCATCGCTGACCCGGATGCCTGGACCGAGGAGTCCTTGCGGGCCGCGTTGCGGGGCCGGCTGGCTTCCTTCAAGATCCCGAAATATGTGCGGTTTGTCCCGGTTCTCCCGCGAACCGCCACCGGGAAGGTTCGCAAACAGGACCTTCGCGCCACGGCGGCCGGCGCGGCCACCGCGGCCGGGACCCCAACCTTCCATTGAGGAGACAGACCGTGTCCACAGTCGTCGACACCCTTGCCGACCTGACCCCGCTGGTCGGCAAGAGTCTGGGTGCCAGTTCGTGGGTAGAGATCGACCAACACCGCATCGACACTTTTGCCGATGCGACCGGCGACCAGCAGTGGATCCACACCGACCCGGCGCGGGCCAAGGACGGGCCGTTCGGTACGACGATCGCGCACGGCTATCTCACCTTGTCACTGCTGATCCCGCTGTGGTCGGAGTTGCTGGACGTCCGCGAGGTCCGCACCAAGGTGAACTACGGCCTGGGCAAGGTGCGTTTCCCAGCGCCGGTTCCGGTGGGGTCCAAGGTGCGGGTGACGGCGACCCTGGTGGCACTTGAGCCGGTCGACGGCGGGATGCAGCTCACCATTGATGCGGTGATCGAGCGCGACGGTGGTGGCAAGCCGGTGTGCGTCGCCCAGCCGATCTTCCGCTTTCTCATCTAGAGCGTCCCCTGTTGCCGGTCGCTCTTGGTCTCGCGGCACCATTCACCTGCGACGGCACCAGGTAAAACCGAGATGGGGGAGGCGTGAACCGGTAAGGCGTAAACCGGTAAGGCGTGAACCGGTAAGGCGTGACCCGGTAAGGACTGTTTCCGAACGAGTGCGGAGGTGCAGTGTGGCTGACAACCGCGGGGTGGCGTACATGGAGCCCGGCCGGGTCGAGGTGGTCGACCTGGACTTTCCCGGGCTGGTCTTACAGGACGGGCCGGGGGTCAACCCGGCGAACGTGGGCCGGCAGTGCCCGCACGGCGTCATCCTGAAGGTGGTGTCGACCAATATCTGCGGCAGCGACCAGCACATGGTCCGCGGCCGGACGACCGCGCCGGCCGGGCTGGTCCTCGGCCACGAGATCACCGGTGAGGTCGTCGAGACCGGCCGGGACGTCGAGTGCATCAAGGCCGGGGACCTCGTCTCCGTCCCGTTCAACATCGCCTGCGGCCGCTGCCGCAACTGCAAGGAACGCAAGACCGGCATCTGCCTGAACGTCAACCCGGACCGGCCCGGGTCGGCCTACGGCTACGTCGACATGGGCGGCTGGGTCGGCGGCCAGGCAGAGTACGTGATGATCCCCTACGCCGACTGGAACCTGTTGCGCTTCCCCGACCGGGACCAGGCCATGGCGAAGATCCTCGATTTGACGATGCTGTCGGACATCTTCCCCACCGGCTTCCACGGCTGTGTCACCGCCGGGGTTGGCCCCGGCTCCACCGTGTACATCGCCGGGGCGGGGCCGGTGGGGCTGGCCGCGGCGGCGTCCGCGTTCCTGCTGGGTGCCGCGGTGGTCATCGTCGGTGACCTCAACGCCGAGCGGCTGGCGCAGGCCCGCAGCTTCGGCTGCGCGACCGTCGATGTGTCACTCGGTGACCTCGGCGGCCAGATCGCGGAGATCCTCGGTGAGCCGGAGGTGGACTGCGCGGTCGACGCGGTCGGGTTCGAGGCCCGCGGGCACGCCCCGGACGCTGCCGAGGCGCCCGCCGCCGTCCTGAACGCGGTCATGGAGATCACCCGGGCCGGCGGGTCGATCGGTATTCCCGGGCTGTATGTGACCGGTGACCCGGGCGCGGCCGACGAGGCGGCGAAGGTCGGCTCGCTGTCGATCCGGATCGGGCTGGGCTGGGCCCGCTCGCACGCCTTGTTCACCGGCCAGTGCCCGGTGATGACGTATCACCGACAGCTGATGATGGCGATCCTGCACGACCGGGTGCAGATCGCGAAGGCGGTCAACGCCACCCCTATCCCGCTGGAGCAGGCCCCCGCCGGCTACCGCACCTTCGATCAGGGTGCGGCCCGCAAGTACGTCCTCGACCCCCACGGCCTGCTCGCCAGCACCACATCCACCGCCTGAGGAGCGGGCGCCCTCAAGGAGTTAGCGCGCCGGGCTGAGAAATGAGGAGATGGTTGACGTGACCGGGCCGCCCGCCACCACCCTGCCCGCCACCACCGTGGCTTCGCCGGGTGTCGCCGCTGTCGGCTCGCCTCGAGGGCTCGACTTCGACGGCCGCGTTGTCGTCCATACCCGGCGTAGCGAATCCGACGGTGTGGTGTCCCTGCAGCTGGAGAATGCTTCGGGAACGCCGCTGCCGGGGTGGGCCCCGGGCGCCCACATCGATCTCGTGTTGCCC
This sequence comes from Protofrankia sp. Cas4, assembly GCF_963555915.1. Classification (NCBI taxonomy): domain Bacteria; kingdom Bacillati; phylum Actinomycetota; class Actinomycetes; order Frankiales; family Frankiaceae; genus Protofrankia; species Protofrankia sp. Cas4. The sequence goes on along the minus strand of NZ_CAUVXL010000153.1, from coordinate 11,206 downwards.
AACGGGCTCGTGCGGCAGTACTCACTGTGCGGTCCGGCCGCGGACTGCGGCACGTGGCGGATCGGTGTGCTTCGCGAGCCGGCGGGCCGGGGTGGGTCGGCCTGGATCCACGACAACGCCCAGGCGGGCACCGAGCTGCATGTCCGGGGGCCTCGCAACAACTTCGCGCTGCGGGCGGCGTCCCGCTACGTGTTCATCGCCGGCGGCATCGGGATCACCCCGCTGCTGTCCATGGTGGCGGCGGCCGAAGCGGCGGGCGCGGACTGGACGCTGCACTACGGCGGGCGGCGCCGGGCATCGATGGCCTTTCTCGACGAGCTCGCGCGTTATGGGGACAGGGTGCGGGTGCGTCCCGAGGACGAGTTCGGGATGCTCGACCTGGCCGCGATCCTGAGCGTGCCGTCCCCGTCGACGCTCGTGTACTGCTGCGGGCCGGCGGGCCTGATCGATGCCGTCGAGTCGCGCTGCACGTCGTGGGCGTCTGGAGCCCTGCACGTGGAACGGTTTGCCGCCGCGGCGTCCACGGTGTCGCCGTCGGTGTCGGCGGTATCGGCGGTGTCGGCATCGGGCGAGGGCGGCAACCGGCCGATCGAGGTTGAGTGCCGGCGTTCTGGAATCACGCTGACGGTGCCGCCGGAACTGTCGATCCTTCAGGTGGTCGAGGAGGCCGGTCTGGGGGTCCTGTCCTCGTGCGCGGAGGGTATCTGCGGGACCTGCGAAACGGCGGTCCTGGATGGTGAGGTCGATCATCGGGACTCGCTACTGACCGACGACGAACGTGCCACGAACGACATGATGATGATCTGCGTTTCACGCGCGAGGCACGACCGCCTCGTGCTGGATCTGTAGTGGTTCGATGTTCTCCGAGCAAGGCAGGTGGCTCGCCATCGAGCCCCGTCATCGTCCGTACCGACCGGGCACGTGGATCGCCGGTCGCGCCGTGACAGTGCTGTCACACCCCGGCGACAACCTGATGATCCACGCCTGCATCGAGCAGCGCCGCGCCGGTGACGTGCTCGTCGCCGCGATCGACATCGTGGCAGTGGAGGCCGCGGCGTTCGCCGTCGTCGACCGCCGGACGTAAGCTTTACTTATGGCGACGGAAGTAAAGCGACGGCCCGGTGTCACCCGGGTTTCTCGGAAGCACCAGGTCACCTTGCCCGTCGATGTGCTTCGGGAGGCGGGGCTCGGTCCCGGCGACGAACTCCGGGTGACCGCCGATGGACGCGGCAGGCTCGTCCTCACCGTTGTCCATGATCCTCTTGAGGAGCTGATCGGCTCTGCTCCGGGGTCGTCCGCAATGACCGACCTCGACGCGTTGAGGAACGAATGGGAGCGGTAGTCCTCGATACGAGCGTGGTCCTTGCGTTGTTCGACCCCGATGACTCCCTGCACACAGGTGCGGTCCAGGCGGCCCGCCGTCGGCGCGACGCCGGTGATGGTTTCGTGCTACCGGCGAGCGTGCTGGCCGAGTTGCTCGTCGGTGCCGCGCGCCGGAGCGAGGAGGAGGTTGCCGTGCGCCGACGGCTCACCACCGCCGCATTCGGGCCGCCGTATCCTGTGGACGAAGCTGTCGCGGTTGCGGCCGCGCTACGGCGGGCGCGGCACCAGTCCCTACGGCTACCGGACGCGCTCGTGTTTGCTGCCGCCGACGTCGTCGGCGCTGAAACCATACTTACCGGCGACAAACGCTGGCAGAGTCTTGACGACCGGGTCGAGGTTGTCCGGTAGACGTGGGCAATGGCTCGCCGCATCGCTCCCCGTCCATCGCTTCGCGAGGCACGGGTACCCCGGCTCCGTCGGTCGCCACCCAACACCAGGGTGACTCCCTCCTCCGCCTCGCGATCTACCCACCCCAGCCTCGCTATCCCTGGGGTGACCAGGAGTGGACACCGGCGCGGGCGAACCTGCGCGGCTCCCGGTACGGCCAGCCCACCCCGGTAGATCTGCACCCGGCTGGTGCGACCCCGGACGGGCTCCGCGACGTTGCCGGCAACGTGTGGGAGTGGACATCGACCCCTGTCCTGGGCGACGGGTCGGTCATCCGGGGTGGTTCCTACCGGTCGCTGCCGCTGTACGCCCGCGGGAAGTTCCTCAACGCCGCCCCCCGTGACCGTGCATCGGCGGGCATCGGCGGGCATCGGCGGGCATCGGCGGGCATCGACGTGAGGGTGGTCTGGGATCTATGACACCCCGTGCGGCACCTCAGCGTCTCCGGCGTCTCCAGCGGATCGGTCTGGTCTTCGCCCCCCTACCGGCTCGACGAGCCTGCCGGGATCGAACGCAGCATCGCCGCGCTCGCCGACGGCCTGGCGGAACTCGGCCACGCGGTCACGATCATCGCCGCCGGGCCGGCAGCCCGAGGACCGGCGGGTCGTCCGGCTGCACAGCCTGCACCTTCCACCGTTGCTGCACCCCGACACATTCGACGCCGCACTCGCGCAGGCATCCGGGCTGGCCGCCGAACTCGACGCGATCGCCCACGATCGACGGTTCGACCTCGTCTGCTGCGCGCAGCCACTGGCACGTCACCCGCGGTGCCACCTCGACCGTGGGCACAGGTCCGCCCGTTCCTCGCCGAGGCCGGGCTGATCATCGTCGGGACTGTCCCAAACACCCTCCGGCCAGGTGCGAAGAGCCCGTTTAGGTGGAGTCCGGGTTCAGGGCGCGGCGGCGGACCTCGCCCGGCGTCAGACCGTAGCGTTCCCGAAAAAGCCGGGTGAGGTGCGGCTGATTGTGGAAGCCCCACCGATCGGCGATGGCGTTGATGCTGTGTCGGGCCAACAGTCGACTCTCGAGGTCGGCTTTCACGTGTTCCAGCCGTTGGGTGCGGATGTAGGCGGACACGGAGACCTGCTGATCTTCGAACAGCCGGTGAAGGTACCGGGGCGAGATGTGGTGGGCCGCGGCGATCGCGTCGGGGCACAGGGCGTCGTCCCTCAGGTGCTCACGAATCCAGGCGATGATCTGTAATCGCCGTGCATCGGCCGGAGCCGTGGCGCTGCTGTCCGTGGTGTCGGCGAGCGTCGCCGCGAGCAGATCCATGCAGGCAGCGGCCAGTCGATGGCCGGCTCCCGTCCCGCACGACTGCGCATGGGCCAGCAGGCTGCGCATGCACGCGTTCAGCACCGCGCCGGCACCCTCCCGAGAAGGCAGGACGCGAGCGGTCCACCGTTCGACGAGTGCTGGCGGCAGGGGCACCAGGTCGCGTGGAAACATCAGAACAGCAAGGTGAAAGTCGTCTCGGCTGCTATGCCGGTACGGACGTCCGGTGTCGGACAGAACAAGGTCACCGGGCTGGAGCAGGCACTCATGGCCATCTTGATCCAGCACCGTGACACCGGCCACCTGAAGTGTGATCTTGTAGACGGGCCGGTCGGCGGTTCCTGTGGCGGCAGCGGTACGCACGACCATGTGTGGCGATGCCTGTACGGATAGCAGTGACAGTTCTCCCAGGCTGGTCGCGTCCAGCACCGCGTGGAACGGGCCGTCGGCATCCACGACCGGTTCCAAGGTCTCGAAGGTAGTGCTGACCGCATGACGCCACTGCTCGATGTCGCGTGCTCCCTCGAAGGAGCGTGACATCGCCGCACCGGTGCTGTCCACTCCTCGCCTCCTCGACCAGCATTCGTGATCACTTTCAGGGCCGAACTGTACACCTGCGCGCAAGAATCAGGGCGCCCGTCGTCAACTGCGCTGGCCTGAACGTGGCCATCCTGACTATTGAGTCTGGTGCATGAGTCTGGTGCATGAACCGGCGTTCGCGATAGCGCGACGAGAAGTCCAGGCGATCCACCGACGTGTGTCGGACCAGGCGTTTCAGCATCAGCTGACCGCCATCGCTGTACCGGCGAATTCCGCCGCGTGGAGGTGTCATTACTGTGGACCAAATAATAACACAGGCTGTGACCGTGGCTATCGACGACACGACCGCGATGCCCGGTCGACCAATGGTGTCGACGGGCCGGCTGTACATCGACGGCGGGTGGCGCGAAGGTGTCGCAGGCGAGCGTCGCGCGGTGATCGACCCGTCGACCGGGACGATCGTCGAGACCGTGGTCGACGGCGGCGAAGCGGATATCGACGTCGCGGTGACGGCTGCTCGCAGAGCTTTCGACGAGGGGCCGTGGCCCCGGATGTCGGGCCGGGAGCGCGCTCGCGTCCTGATTCGCGTCGCCGAGCTCGTGCGCGAGCACGCCGACGAACTGGCTCGGCTGGAAACCCTGGATGTCGGCAAGCCGATCACACTGTCCCGGGTGGTCGACGTCAATACAGTGATCGAGCAATACGAGTATTATGCCGCCCTGGCGCAGACAATCGACGGGTCGACACGGTCGATTTCCGTGCCCGCGCTGGCATATACCCGCCGCGAACCCATCGGTGTCGTCGGAGCCATCACGCCGTTCAACTTCCCGCTGATCCTCTCCAACAGCAAAATCGCTCCGGCGCTGGCGGCAGGAAATACGATCGTCCACAAGCCGGCCGAGGACACGCCGTTGTCGGCGCTGCGGATGGCGGAGCTGTTCTCGGCAGCCGGTGTGCCTGACGGAGTCCTGAACGTGGTCACCGGCGGGGCGGTGGCCGGCCAGGCGCTCATCCGCCACCCGGGTGTCGACAAGATCGCCTTTACCGGGTCGACGCCGGTCGGGCGGTCGGTGGCGAGCCTGGCCGGTGAGTTCCTCAAGCCGGCGACCATCGAGCTGGGCGGCAAGTCAGCGCAGTTGATCTTTGCTGACGCGGACCTCGACACGGCCATCGGCGCGGCGATCCAGGGATTCGTGTTCAACACCGGCCAGTTCTGTATGGGCGGGACCCGGCTGCTGGTGGCGCGCGAACTGTTCGACACAGTGGTCGAGGCCGTCGCAGGAGGCGCCGCCGGCGTGCCGGTCGGGGATCCGTTCGAGGAGTCCACCATCGTGGGGCCGCTGGGCGGCGAGCGCCACCTGGCCAAGGTCGAGGAGTACATCCAGCTGGCCCGTGCAACCAACGGTGTCCGGATTGTGACCGGTGGGCGGCGGCTCGACCTCGGTGGCGGCTCGTACTACGCCCCCACCGTCATCACCGGCATGCCCAATGACTCCCGTCTCGTCCAGGAAGAGATCTTCGGTCCGGTGCTGACCGTCCAGCCGTTCGACGACGAGGACGAGGCCGTCGCGCTCGCCAACAGCACGCCCTTCGGACTCGCGGCAGGCCTGCACACCCGCGATGTCGCCCGAGCCCACCGGGTCGCGGCACGGCTTGCGGCGGGCATCGTGTGGGTCAACGGCTGGGCACTGCTCGATCCCGCCATGCCATTCGGCGGCTACAAGCAGTCTGGCTACGGCCGCGAGAACGGGCCGGAAGGTCTGCACGAGTACACGCAGGTCAAGTCCGTGATCGTCGCGCTCACCTGATCGCAAGCCAGCACCGACTGATCGGGCGCCAGCACCGACGTCCACGAAATCCGCGAGCACGGACCACCGAGCAAGGAGACACAGCCAGGATGACGACGACGGAAGCGGCAATCGTCGAGAAGGCCGGAGAACCGTTCACACTGTCCGAGGTCGAGTTGGACGACCCGCGACCCGACGAGGTCGTCGTGCGCCTGGTGGCAGCCGGCGTCTGCCACACCGATCTCACTGTTGCCGGGGGCGGTCTGCCGTTCCCCCTGCCTGGCGTCCTCGGGCACGAGGGCGCCGGCGTGGTGGAAAGCGTCGGCTCCGGGGTCAGTCGGGTGCAGCCAGGTGACCATGTCCTGTTGTCGTTCACCTCCTGCGGCCGATGCGGGAACTGTCGGGACGGCCACCCGGCCTACTGCGCGACCTGGCTTCCGATGAACCTTCTCGGCGGCGTCCGTGCCGACGGTTCGTCGACCATCAGCAGGGCGCAGGAGGCGATCGGCGGTCACTTCTTCGGCCAGTCCTCCTTCTCCCGTCATGCCCTGGTCGACGAGCGCAGCGTCGTCAAAGTGGACGCCGACGTCGCGCTCAACCTGATCGCGCCGCTGGGCTGTGGCGTGCAGACGGGCGCCGGCGCGGTCTGGAACATCCTGAATCCGCGCCCCGGCGCGACGATCGCGGTCACCGGTGCCGGTTCCGTCGGCCTGTCAGCGATCATGGCAGCTGCCCTCACACCGGCGACACGCATCATCGCCGTCGACCGGATCGAACAGCGGTTGCGCCTTGCGGTGCAGCTGGGGGCCACCGACGTTGTCAACGCCACCGACGGCGGCGTCGCCGAACAGCTGGCCGAGATCACCGGTGGCGCGGGGGTCGACGGCGTGGTCGAGACGACGGGGAACACCGCTGTCCTGCGGACGGCGATCGACTGCCTTGCCGCTCGTGGGACGGCGGTCATCGTCGGCGCGCCTCCCTTCGGCTCCGAGGTGGCGCTCGATGTCAACGCCATGCTGGGGGGCCGTCAGGTCGTCGGGATCACCCTCGGTGACAGCGAGACCGAACGGCTGCTGCCCGTTCTCGTCGCTCTTGTTCGCTCCGGCCGGATGCCGGTCCAGAAACTGATCACCGAGTACGGGTTCAGTCAGATCCAAACCGCGGTCGACGACATGGTGGCAGGTAAGACCATCAAACCGGTGCTCACATTCTAAACATTCTAACTGGAAGGCACACCATGCCGGTTGATCCGCAATTCGAGGCCGTTCTCAAACAGGCTGCCGCAGCGGGCCTGCCACCGTTCCACACGCTCACACCCGTCCAGGCCCGAGCGCTGTACGCCCAGCTGATGGCTTTACCTGACCGCCCGATGCCCGTCGTGCACGTGGCGGACCAGATGGTGCCCGGTCCCGCTGGGGAACTCCCGGTGCGGATCTACCGGCCGGGAATGGATGGGCGCCGGCCTGTGCTGACCTATTTCCACGGTGGCGGCTGGACGGTCGGCGATCTGGCCAGTGACGACTGGCTGTGCCGGCGCCTGGCCGTCGGCGCCGACGCGGTCGTGGTCAGCGTCGACTACCGGCGTGCGCCGGAGCAACCCTTTCCGGCAGCGCTGAACGACGCGGTCGCGGGCTACCTGTGGGCCCGGGAGCACGCCGGCGAGATCGGCGGTGACGGCGGCCGCGTCGCCGTCGGAGGATGGAGCGCCGGCGGTAACCTCGCCGCCGCGGCATGTCTTGAGCTGCGGGGCGAAAACGTGCCGGCCGCTCAGGTCCTCCTGACGCCCGCCGTCGACGCCACGATGGCCTTGCCCTCGCACACCGAGAATGCGACCGGATTCGGTCTCGACGCGATGACCGGCCGGTGGTTCGTGGAGAACTACGTGCCTGACCCGGCGCAGCGAAGCAATCCCCTGGTGTCTCCGCTTGCGGCCGTCGACCTCTCCGGGCTTCCGCCGGCAGTGGTCTACACAGCCGAGTACGACGTTCTCAGGGACGAGGGGGAAGCGTACGCGCACCGGCTCGAACAGGCCGGCACAAAGGTCATCGCGAAGCGGGTCGAGGGACTCGACCACCTTTTCCACCTGCACACCGCTGTCGTGGATGCCGCCGCAGACGCCGTCGACCAACTGATCGCGGACGTGGCGAACGTGCTGCGCTTGTAATCCGACAACGCCCACCCCGTGGTCACCACCCCGTCGTGCCCGATCACGGCGGGGTTGCGTTGGACAGGACACGGTGAGCTGAGCGCACCGGAATATTCAGGATGTCGGTGTTGGGGATGCCAGCATTTCTCTGATCATTTTGCGTCCGGCGAGGGCACCTGCGTCGATGGCGATGCTGAGTTCCTGGACGCGGCCGTGTTCGGAGACCCCGCCGACCTTCTCCTCATTCGCGGTCACTTGTTCGAGTAGCGTGAGCGCGTCCACGTCCTGCTGCACGACCTCCTGATTCATCCGCTCAAAGAAATCGGAGACCTCGGCGTCGCCCAGCGCGAAGTCGCGGGCCACCGCCCAGAAGTCGAACGTGCTGTGCTCGGTTTCCGGCGTTATTCCGTAGAGAATCTTTACGTGCACAGCGCCGGTGTCTACGCCGTCGTCTCCCGGCAGTATGCCGACTGGCGCGATCCGTGAATGCAGCACGTACGAACAGACCGGACGGTACTCGATGTCCTGCCAGCGGTCGACGGGCGTGGAGAATCCGGTTGACTTCTCATAGAACGGCGGGCACTCCACGCCGTGCATGTGCCGGCTGATCCGGAGGACCTGCTCGGCGTGGTCGACCTCGGTCTGAATGGGCGTCGCGGCCACCTCGGGAGTCCCGATGAATCCCGCGTGCAGGTAGGTCTCGTGCGACAGGTCGAGCAGGTTGTCGACCAGGAGTTGGTAGCGGGTCGGCAGGGGAGCCATGCCGCCGATCATGGTCCAGTCGGGGTCGTCGAGCCAGTGGTTGTCCGGAACGGCGGCGAGGTCGGCCTTGGCCTCTTCGCCGATCCAGACCCAGATCCAGTTGGCCTGCTCGACGACGCGATAGCTGCGCACCCGCGCGGTTCGCGGCACCCGCTCCTGGCCGGGCACCGCGATGCAGGTGCCCGAACAGTCGTAGGTGAAGCCGTGGTACCCGCACTCCAGGTCGTCGCCCCGCAGTGTTCCGAGCGACAGCGGGTAGCGGCGGTGGACGCAGCGGTCGGCCAGGGCGACGACCCGCCCGTCCAGCGTGCGGTAGAAGACGATCGGCTCGCCGCAGATCGTCCGCGCGAACAGGTCGCGGCCGACCTCACGGCTCCAAGCCGCGACATACCACTGGTTCTGCGGAAACACCCTCATCACCTCTCACGTCGGCGCCCCTATTGCCGGGCGCTCTCAGGGGAACACCGCCAGCACGTCGGAGACCAGCCCGATTCGCCCTCGGGAGCGGACACCGTCCATCCGCCACATCGCCATACTCCGTGTATCGCGATACACGGAGTATGGCGATACTCCGTGTACAGAGTAACTTAAGAGTGGCACTTGAGACAGCCACCGTCAAGAGCCGGTCAAGGCGCCGTACCGCCGGGCGGTCCGGGGCTATCGAGCAGTGCCACAGTCGACGTCACCGCGTGCCGGGGAATCCACGTATGGACTATAATTCCGCCAGAGCGCCGCTTCGGGAGGGACGGAACCGACCGCTGACCAGACATGTGGACGATCCGGAATGCGACGGCGGCGGATCATCCGCCCCGTCTACCCAGCCGGCGCCGTCAGCCCTACAACCCGACGGACCGCGCGCGGAACCCGCGAACCTCGCGGCGCACCCGGGCCATCTGGCCCGACGGCTCCAGCAGGTGACCTATCAACTGTGGAACGCCGCGGTGTCCGACGAGACCACCCCGCCTCAGTTCGCCGTGCTCAACTGCCTGCTCGCCGAGCCCGGCGTCGACCAGAAGACGGTCGGAGAGCGCGCATCACTCGACCGTTCCAACGTCGCCGACGTGGTCGCACGACTGGTCCAGCGCGGTCTTGTCCGGCGACTGCGCGACCCCGCCGACGGGCGACGCAACGTCCTGCGCCTCACTCGCCGCGGCGAGGCCGTGCACGCCACCGTCGCCCGCCGAGCCGACGCGATGAACGAGATCATCCTTGGTCCACTCACCCCGGACGAGCAGGCGACGTTCCTGACACTTCTCGCCCGGATAGTCGCCGCCAGCACCGACCGGCCTACCGCCTCGGATCGGGTCGACGGCGAGCAGGCTGCGTCGTAGCCCTGTTCCCTCCGGCCCGTCGTAACCCGGATGACCGGTGGTATTTCTGGTCTGCCAGCCGCTCACCCTGCCCCTCGCGAGCCATCCAACAACCGGAACTCCCGACCGTCGACGAGCAGCGTGTGATCACCATCCAGGGAGTCTTCGCGGGGAATATACAAAAGCGCGCACCCGGCACCCGTCCGCGGGTCGAGTCCTGCCCTGCGGATGCTGCGCTCAGCAGCAGCTACCAGTACACTCAGCTCCTCAGCCAATCCCACCGGTGTAAGTATTCGGTGCAAGATCGACGCGAGTTTGTCGTCAGGTACGCCTATCCGACTGAAAACCGTACCTGACGACAAACAAACGCCGATCACCATCTCCACGATCAGCCGCACACGGCCGATCAGGGGTGCGTGGCGGCGGGCAGGAAGGGGCTCGGGTCGCGGCCACGAAGAGCAGGGACCGGTCGCGCCTGCGTTCCCGCAGGTAACGGTTCGGGTCGGTGTCCTGGTAGCGCTCGATACCGATGTAGCGAAGCCGGTGCGTTCCGCGGAACACAGAACCCGACCACAGCCAGCCCTTCAGCTCTGTTTCGCAGTGCCCTGCGCTCGCAGGGAGTCGGACCACTCGACCCGGAGATCGCCGATACCATCCAGACCCGTCGCCGTGCAGGATCACCACTGTCCGAGCGGTACGGGTCCACACCAACGGCACGGTCAGCTACCCCGACGACCCCGCCGAACTAGAAGCCGCCGCCATCGGCGCACAGGTAGCCCGCCAGGCCACCTCGATGCCCGACGACGAGGAAGGACCCCCGGCAGCCACCTGATCTCGATCCGGATCCCGGTCAGCACCACCCGACGCAGCCGGGTGTCCCCGCCACCGTCGGCCGAAGCAGGCCCGGACCTGGCCGCCCCGACCACGGGCATGGCAGACTGTGCCACAGAAGCTCCTGTTCGGACGTGTTGGGCGTAGACAACCCATGTCCCAGCAGGAGCTTCACCACGTCACAGACCCGGGTCCCACCCCGACACGACCGGGCCCCGCATCCCGAAACGGCATTAAAGCCGCGAAACGGTCTTAAGTTTTGGGCAGTTACCCATGACGGCGCGGAATTCCTGTTCTTTCTCAAGAAAGCCGTCAAGACTCACGCCGGCAAGGAAATTCATGTCGTGCTGGACAATCTTTCCACCCACACCACGCCCGATGTTGAGGCATGGCTGGAGGAGAGCCCGCACGTGCATTTCCATTTCACCCCGGTCGGATCGTCGTGGATCAATCAGATCGAAACGTGGTTCGGTATCATCAGCCATCAGCCATCAGCCATCAGTCGATCCGCCGCGGTACCTGCACCTCCGTGCAGCTTCTCATCCAGCAGATCCGGAACTACATCGCCCACTGGAACGGCAAGCCGAAGCCATTCACGTGGACGGCGACCGCGGACGAGATTCTCGCCAAGGTCCAGCTTGTCCACGCCAACATCAAGAAACTCGCCGACAACAAAGGTCGAAGACCCCTTGTCAGTTTTCCCTATTGGCGGTCGTTCGTGATGGGAACGGATGCGTCGAGTTCAGCCAGCGTCTGCTGCGCAATGGCGAATGCCCGGTTGGAGC
>NZ_CAUVXL010000152.1:0-3794 GCF_963555915.1 Protofrankia sp. Cas4 | reverse complement strand
ATTCGGGTCGGACTCGTTGCCCGTCCGCGGTCGGCTGGGAATTCCACGTCGTGCCCGCACCCATCCCCGACGCACCCTGCACCACCATCGGCTGCGCACTGACGCTCGCCAACCGCATCGGCAGACTCAACGCCGCCCGACACGACCAATGTCGTGTCCACCGGCACCCAGCCCTCGCCCCGGCGGACTCGACGTATCCCGGAGAAACTCTCCACCGTCCACGTGCCAGTCGGATTCGCGAACGTCGACGTCGACTCCGTCCGCTCCGACGTGACCTCGATCTGACGGTTCTCCGCCCGCGCCGATCAGGTCCACGCCGATAAGAGCGCCCGGCAATAGGGGCGTGGATCAAGGAGCGGGACTGGGGTGCGTAGATCGCGAGGCGGAGGAGGCCCAGGTAGCGGTGTTCTACCTGGGCCGACGACAACGAAGCAAAATGCGTGCCCCAGCCCCGCGACGCCGCGTCCCCTATTGCCGGGCGCTCTAACGACCAGACGCCATCCACAGCCCGCGCAGCCAGCCAACCCGTGCACCGCACGTATCGGACGCCACGAGGGGAAACAGACACTGCCAGCAGGCAGCCGCCCACGCACCGCATCAGTCACGACATTGTTTTGCTGTAGATAATTGTTTCAGACGATCATCATGTTTTGATCCACGACAAGCGGGCCGCCCGCCTGGCCGCCATCCGCACAGAGACCGAAACCCGCAGGTCACAACCTCGCCGAGCCGGGCACCCCCGGACGCATCCCCGTGGTGGCACATCACCCATACGAGCCGCCATCCGATGTGCGCAAGACAACAATTCCAACACAAGAACAATTTATGATTGCCAACGTCTCGCCGGATGTTCATCCCGACAACACCCACGATCGAATGATCGAAAAAAGGGAACCGGGTAAACGACGATCTACCTCGACGCCGTGCCAGGGACCGGCCGAGGGGTCTGGGCGCTCTCGGGTGGACCATGCGCCAAGCGCACGATCACCTGCCGATGATCGCCCGCTGCCCGTGGTATGCACGTGGGCCCGACATCTGGTCTGCTGGATGCCGCACGAACACCGACGCGATCCGATCCGAACCCGAGGGAGTCCGGTATGACCGAAGTGCTCGGAGACGACCGGGTCGACACCGTGCGCTACGAGGTGACCGAAGGCGTTGCCACCATCACGCTGAATCGACCGGACAAGCGCAACGCGCTCACGCCGCCGATGGTGGATCGCTACGTCGAGCTGATGCGCGCGGCGGACGACGACCCGCGGGTACGCGCCATCGTGCTGACCGGCGCGGGTAAAGGCTTCTGCTCGGGTGCGGATCTCGGGCTGCTCGCACAGGGTGCGGAAACCCTGCGCGAGTTCCTGCCGGGCTCGGCCGCTACCGCAGACGCCGCCGTGTGCACGCCCAAACCAGTGGTGGCGGCCGTCAACGGTGCGGTCGCGGGCATCGGGTTCGGCCTGCTGCTGGGCGCGGACATCCGCTTCGCCAGCAAGGACGCGATCTTCACCACGGCCTTCGCCCGACTGGGACTGGTCGCCGAGTACAACGCATCCTGGCTGCTGCAACGGCTGGTGGGCCTGCCGAACGCCATGGACCTGCTGCTGTCAGGCCGCACGATAGATGCCGACGAAGCGCACCGCATCGGCCTGGTGCAACGGGTCGTCCCGGCGGGAACGGAACTCGGGGCTGCCTTCGACTACGCCCGCGACCTGGCCGCGAACTGTTCTCCTCGCTCGCTTACCGTTATCAAACAGCAGGTCTACGCCGATGCCGAGCGGTCCCGTGCCGAGGCGCTCGCGGCATCGGTGGAACTGATGGATGCGTCATTCGACTGGCCGGATCTTGCCGAGGCGATCCTCGCGCGGCAGGAGAAGCGCCCGGCGCGGTTCTCGGCGCAGGACGGCACGCATGCCAACGAAGCCTGACGAAGACTGAGGAAGACTGAGGACGTCTGAGGTCGACAATGCTGCTCACAGATCCATTCACGTTGGGTGGCCGGAACGCGCCGAGCCGGGTGCTGTTCGGGCCGCACGAGACCAACCTGTGCCATGGCCGGGCCTTCTCGTCGCGATCGGTGGCCTACTACGCCCGGCGGGCGGCCGGGGGCGTCGGCGTGATCGTGACGGAGGAGGCGTCGGTCCATCCGTCGGACTGGCCGTACGAACGGGCTCCCCTCGCCGCCGACTGCGGTGCGGGTTGGCGGGCGATCGCGGACGCGGTGCACCCGTACGGCACCGTGCTGGTCGCAGCGCTCGGGCACGCGGGTGGGCAGGGCAGCTCGGCGTACTCCCAGCGGGAGCTGTGGGCGCCATCGCAGGTACCGGAGGTGAACACCCGCGAGGTTCCCAAGTCGATGGAACCAGGCGACATCGACGCTGTCGTGCGCGGTTTCGCCGAGGCCACCCGTACGGCGATCGCCGCCGGCTGTGACGGTGTGGAGGTGAACGCCGGCCAGTACAGCCTGGTGCGCCAGTTCCTGTCGGGCCTGACGAACACCCGCGGCGACGACTACGGCACGGACCGGCTGCGGTTCGCGCAGGAGGTGCTGACCGCCACCCGCGCCGCGGCCGGGGACGCGATCGTCGGGCTGCGGCTGTCCTGCGACGAGCTGGCTCCGTGGGCCGGTGTCACCCCAGCGGCGGCGGTCGAGATCGCCCGCGCTCTGGCCGGGCTGTACGACTACCTGGTGGTGGTCCGCGGGTCGATCTTCACGGTGGCCGCGACCCGGCCGGACATGCACGTGGAGCCCGGCTTCAACCGCGAGCTCACCGCCACCATCCGGGCAGCGCTGAACGGCACGAACGGCACGGACAGCACGCAGGGCCCGGATGGTGGCGGCGTCCGCGCCGTCCCGGTCATCCTGCAGGGCAGCGTGGTGGACGTCGACATGGCGCAGGCGGCGCTCGCGGACGGCGTCGCCGACGCGGTCGAGATGACCCGGGCGCAGATCGCCGACCCGGAGCTGGTGGCAACCGTGCGGGCCGGCCGGGCCCCGCGTCCGTGCATCCTGTGCAACCAGGTGTGCCAGGTACGCGACAACCGCAATCCGCTGGTGTCCTGTGTGGGTGAACCGTCGTCCGGCCATGAGACGACCGACTCGCCGGTGGCCGGGCAGGCGCAGGTACCCGTTGCGGTGACGGTGATCGGCGGTGGGCCGGCCGGGTTGGAGGCCGCGCGGGTCGCGGTGCTGCGCGGGCATCACGTCACGCTGCTGGAACGCGGACCCCGCCTGGGCGGGGCGCTGGTGGCGGCGGCCGCGGGCGCGGGGCGGTCCCGGTTCACCCACCTCACCGACTGGTTGGAGGCGGAGTGCGCCCGGCTCGGGGTGACCATCCGCACCGGCATCGAAGCCGGCATCGAAGCCGGTCTCGAAGGCAACAGAGCAGCCGACACAGCAACGGGCACAGCAGCAGGCATCGAAGGGAGCACATCGCCAGCCGGCACCGCGGTGATCGTCGCGGTCGGTGGCCGGGACGGCGAGCAGCCCATCCCGGTCAGCGCGCCGACGCCTGAACCCGCTCCCGAGGTGTCCCTGGCCGGGGATGGTCCGGGTGGTCCGGATACGGCGGCGGTCGTGCTGAGCGCGCGGGCGTTGCTGACCGCGGCCGCGGCCGGGGTCGATCTGTTGCCGGCCGACGGTCCGGTGGTGGTGTGGGACCCGTTGGGTAACTCGACCGGGATCGCGGTCGCCGAGCGGCTCGCCGCGGCCGGCCGGGACGTCACGCTCGTCTCGCCGGATCTGGTGGTGGGCACGCAGCTGTCCCGCACCGGCGATCTGGCGCCGGCGAACGTCCGGC
>NZ_CAUVXL010000151.1:0-18724 GCF_963555915.1 Protofrankia sp. Cas4 | reverse complement strand
GGCCAGCTACTCCTCGCCTCCGGCAGCGCCGACGCCACGGTGCGAATCTGGGATCCGACCACCGGCCACACCCTGCACACCCTCACCGGCCACACCAGCTGGGTCTTCTCGGTGGGGTGGGCGGCCGGCCCCGACGGCCAGCTACTCCTCGCCTCCGGCAGCGCCGACGCCACGGTGCGAATCTGGGATCCGCACACCGGCCACACCCTGCACACCCTCACCGGCCACACCGGCGAGGTCTGGTCGGTGGGGTGGGCGGGCGGCCCGGACGGCCGGCTGCTACTCGCCTCAGGCAGCGACGACGCCACGGTGCGAATCTGGACGGTGACCCTCCCACCACAGCCGGACACCGCCACGGCCGATCCGGTTCCGTCCCGGTGGCACACCGCCGCCGCCGGACTGCTCCAACTCGGCGCGGGCGGACTATGGCCACCACTGTCCCTCGTCCACGACCTGATAACCCTCACCAGCCACACCGGCGACACGACCAGCACGGACAACCCGGACAGCATGCTGTACGACCCGCGGCTGCAAACGTTGGCCGCCCATCCCGGGATCCACCGGCTCCGCCAACTGGCCTGGCCACCGCCCGCCCGAGTCGGGTTCACTGCCCTACTCACCGCCGACCTACCCCCCAACCCCGTCTACACACCCCCACCGGGCAGCACCCCCACCGGCCAACGCGACCTGCTGCACACCGCCCTGCACAGCCCGACCAGCCGTCCCGCACCACCACCGGTCAGCCTCGACCGGCTCCACACCGCCGCCGACCACCTCACCGGCCGGCTCACCGCCCTGCTCACCATCGTCGGACCCGACGCGATCACCACCGACCCCACCCTCGCCCTGCGCCTGCGCGACCGCGCCCCGACCATGCCCCCCCTGACCGGCACCCAGCTCACCCTGCTCGCCGACGCCACCACCACCCTGACCACCAGCAGCCACCGTGACCACGCCGCCACCGGTATCCACACCCCCGGCACCGCCGGCATCACCCACCACGGCACGATCAGCAACCTGCTGCCCTCCCAACTCGCCCTCCCCGACGACCTCTTCCACCTCCGCCTGGCCCGCGGTGAGCTCCTCTACCGCCTCCACACCGCCACCCCCACCGCACCACCCCACCCGGTCACGATCATCCTGGACACCACCCCACCCACGTGCGGACCCGTCGAAACCGTCCTCCGCCTCGCCGCACACCTGCTCACCGTCACCCTCTGGCGCACAGGCCAGCACCCCACCCTCATCACCCTCGACCAGCCCGCCCTGCCACGCCCCCTCACCAACCCCGCAGACCTGACCATCCTCTGGACCGCCCGCACCCTGCACCCCCCCAACCTGCACGCCGCGCTGCGCACCGCCAGCCACACCCCGACGCCCACCACCGTGATCCTCACCCACCATCACCTCGCCCACGACCACCCCGTCCACCCCGGACCCCACCTACGCCTCCTGACCACCCACCCCCCCGGCACCCCACCCCCCAACCCGGGCACCACCCACACATCCCGCACCGCCACCGCCACCGCCACCGCAGACGGGCGATACCACCGCCACCTCCCACCCCACCCCACCGCCGCCACCCTCACCGACGCCATCCACGCCCTACTCACCCCGACCACCGACGACCAGACCCACATCGGCAGGCCTGCTGGACTGGACAACCACCAGCCGCCGACGCGGGGCTCGGGCGAGCCCTCGCCCGCCGGCCGAAAGATGTGAATCCACTGCTATGGGAGCAGCACGAAAGTCACATCGTTCAGACGACCGCCGACGCGGGGCTCGGGCGACCGCTCGCCCGCGAGCGCGGGGCTCGGGCGACCGGCCATCCGCGGTCGGAGCACGTCATGTCTGACGGCCGATGGCCTGACGGCCGATGGCCTGACGGCCGATGGCCTGACGACCGACGGCCTGACGACCGACGGCCTGACGGTCTACCCGGGCCGCAGTGGCGGCCGGCGCTACTCGGTGAACCTGCTGAAATCGAGCCCAGCGCGAGCGAATCCGGCGACAGTGACGCGGACACCGGGCGAATTCGTTGCCTACTGTGCCCGCACGGCTGCGAGCTGGGGGTCGGCGAGACCGGCGTCTGTGCCGTGCGGCGTAACCACGCCGGCGTGCTGGAGACCGCCACCTACGCCGTCGCCGTCGCGCACCTCGACGCGATCGAGCGCAAGCCGCTCTACCACGTCCGGCCGGGGAGCCGGGTGCTCACGATCGCCGGGCCGGGATGCTCGTTCCGCTGCAACTACTGCGTCAACCACAGGTTGTCCCAGTACGGCCAGGTCGCCGACGTCGCCTGGACGGCCCGGCCCGCACAACCCGCCGAGCTGGTCGCGCAGGCCGCCGCGGACGGCGCGTCCCTCGGCATGTCCTACAGCGAGCCGAGCCTCGCCCCGGAGCTGACCCTGGACCTTGCGGCCCTCGCAGCCCCGGCGGGCGTGCCGCTCGTGTGGAAGACCAATGGTTTCCTCACCGCGCCCGCGATCGACCTGGTCGCGGGCGTGCTGGACGCGGTGAACATCGACGTCAAGGCCGCGCGGGAGTCCGCCCATCAGCGGCTCACCGGTGCGCCGCTGCGTCCCGTGCTGGACGCGGTCGAGCGGTTCCGCGCCGCCGGCGTGTGGGTGGAGGTGTCCACGCCGCTGATCCCCGGCGTGTCCGCCGAACCGGACGCGCTGCGTGCCATCGCCCGCCACCTCGCCGGCATCGACCCGGACATCCCCTGGCATCTGCTGCGCTTCACCCCGGACTTCCGGATGCGCCGGCCGCCCCCGACCAGCCCGCAGGCCCTGGCTGCGGCGCGGGCGGCAGGGTGGGACGCCGGCCTGCGGTTTGTCTACGTCGAACGGGCACTCGGCGCTGCCGGCCGGGAAACCCGCTGTCCGGTATGTGAGATGTCGCTGGTGCAACGCGGCATCTGGGAGACACTGGAATCGGTGGTCACGCACGGCACCTGCCCGCACTGCGGGCAGCCGATCCCGGGACGATGGGGGGATGATCGGTGAAGCAGTCCACCGATGGCAGCGGGACGGATAGCAGCCAGACAGACGGCAGCGGGCCGGACGGAAGCGTGGCGGACGGCCGGACCGGCGGTAACACGTTCGTCGAGTCTCTACCGGACCTCATCGACGGATCCGAATACGCCGACTATCCGGATGGTCGGCTGGTCCGGTTGCAGATCACCGTGACCGAGTCCGGGGTGGAGATCATCGGCGACGCGTTCCGTCCGGCCGTCCTTGAGGCGCTGCTGGCGGACCTCGGCGGTGGCCCCACGGAGCAGATGCTGTGCGGCTGAGCTCTGACCCCCCGGGTGCCGGCGAGTTGGCCGCGCTCGAAGCCGGCATCAGCGAGGGGCTGGACCCACAACCATCCGGTGAGGCACTGGAAGGCAGTCCGGTCGGCGGCGACGGGAGCCGGACCGCCGTCACCCACTCGGAGTCATGGTGGACGCACCTCAGATGCAGAACATGCGGTCACACCTTCCGTCGCGGGGACAGGGTCCGCGTGCGCGGGGCCGATGACGCCGCTCTGGTCGTCCACCTTGATCCGGCGCTGCGCTGCGAGGGCGAAACCGCGACAGACACCGCGAACAGAACTGCGAACGGAACCGCGCAGGACGCCGGGAAGGACGCCGAGGACCTGGCCGCGTTCGCCGCCGGTCTGCTCGACGCCTGGCCGCCCGCCGGGGACGTACCGGTCGTCCGGCTCGCCCCGCACGCGCTCCAGGTTGCCCGGCCCGACATGGGGCCGGACGCCCCGAAGTTCCTGGACGCCCCGAAGTGCCTGGTCTGTGGTCACACTTTCCGGGCGGGCGAGCACGTGGTGGTCTGTCCGTGCGGCATGTACCGCGGGTTCTGCGTGGCGGCCGTGCACCGGGACCCGGTCGCCGGCCTGACCTGCTGGGATGACTGGCGGCCCGACGGAGAGCTCACCCACTGCCCGGTCACGCTCAACCGGGTGGAGCGATGACCCTGGTGGGTGACCGCTACGCCCGCCACCGCCTGATCCCCGACTGGGACCAGGACCTGCTCGCCACCAGCACCGCGGTGATCGTCGGAGTGGGCGCGCTCGGCAACGAGGTGGCCAAGAACCTGGCACTCGCCGGTGTTGGACGGCTGATCCTCTGCGACCCGGACACGGTCGCGGCGAGCAACCTCAGCCGTGCCGTGCTGCTCGAACCGGAGGACATCGGACGACCGAAGGTCACCGCCGCGGCCACCGCGCTGGCCCGGCTCGCCCCGGATGTCGCCGTCGAGACCCGACAGGCCGACCTGGCCGCCGGGGTCGGCCTCGGCGAGTTGGCCGACGCCGGGGTCGTCCTGGGCGGTCTCGACGCCCGGCGTGCCCGGTTACGCCTGCTCGGGCGGGCAGCGCTGGTCGGCACGCCACTCGTGGACGGCGGCACCTTCGCGTGGGGCGGCGAGATCCGGTTGCGGATGGACCCGGGCGAGCCCTGCTACGGCTGCTCGCTCACCCCACACGAGCGCGGTGAGTCCGACCTGCCGTGGAGCTGCGCCGAGATCCGGGCGGACGGTCCGCAACCGGCGTCGATCGTGGCCACGTCGATCGTCGCCGGGTGGATGACGCTGGTCGCGTTGCGCGTGCTGTTCGGCAACCCGCCGGAGTACCGGATGCTGCGCATAGACGGCGGCACCGGCCAGACCGCGCCGGTCACCCTGACCAGGGACGGTCACTGTCCACACCACCGGCCGCTGGACGGGCCGGTCCACCCGCTGTCGGTCGATCACCATGCCACCGTCGGTGAGCTCCTCGAAGCCCTGCACCCTGGTGCGGAACCGCTGACCTGGGCACCGTTTTCCGTCCCAGGTCAGTGCCACCACTGTGGTCGTCATCACGATGGCGATGACAACGGTCACGGTGAGGAGCAACAGGGTCAACAGGGTCAACAGGGGCAGCAGGGGCAGCAGGGGCAGCCGTCGAGATGCCGGGGTTGCGGGCGGGCTGTCCGGGTCCGGCGCAGCGAGCGGCTCCGCGACGCCGACCCTGGGCGACGCCTGCACGACCTCGGCGTGGCACCCGAGGAGATCCTGGCCGTCGCCATCACGACACACGCGGATGAGCAGGCCGAGTTCCAGTGGCACCGGTTGGCGACCCCGACCCCGACCCCGACCGACCGCCGAACGACGGGCACGGCCGCTCGGACGACGACCTCGGGCGCCCGAACGACGCACCGCCGGACGACGCCCCCGACCGGGACGTCCGGCAGCGGCTCAACGATGTGAATCTGGTGCTACTGGAGCAGCACGAGATTCACATCCTTACCGCGTGATCCGCGGTCAGGACGCGGTCAGGACGCGGGCGGCGGGGGCGGCTCGTCCTTGGCGACTCACCCCGGGCGCTCTTATCCGCTGGCGGAGGTGCGTCGGTTGTCGATGGCGCGACCGCCTTTGTTGATCTCAGCGCGCACCTGTGCGACCCGTTGATGGGAGATACCGAGCAGTTCGCCGACGTCGCGTACGGACAGCGATGTGGGTAGGTAGCAATAGGCCCCAGATCGGGGGCATTACGATCTCCGGCCGATCTATGGGTCAGCAGACTTCGCGGTGGGGAGGGACGCGAATCTCCCGCGGGTACTCCCACATCGCCTTGAGCAGGTCGTACGCCTGGGGGCAGCCGACCTCGCCGAAGGCGTACGCCTCGGCCAGTACTCCGGCAGCGTCCAGCACGCGCAGACCGCTGGGACGACGGCGAACGAAGTCTGCCGCGGGCCCATCATCGGTGATGAAGATCCGGTCGCGAGCATCCGTCCGCTCCAGGACACGGATCGACTCAGCCTCACCCAGATGCCTCAATGGTTCGGCGGACCTCCCACCCAAGCCGCGACGGATGAGGTCGACCTTTTCGTCTCCAGCTTCATCGAGGCGGAACGGAGCCCCCAGCCAGCCGTTTTCGAGATCGAGCACCCTTTGTAGCAGCGGTTCGGCGCGGAGGCCACGACGAACTTCGTGGCAGACGCTCTCCGTCCATCCTGCTCGACTACCGTATCGACACCCCAGGACCCAAAGAGCGTCAACTACAGCGAAGTTCTGCAGTGTGCACGCGTCAATCAGGACCAGCTGATCCGTCGAAGGTGTCGGCGCCGGGATCGGTCGCCTGTCTGGACTCACCTATCCAGCCTACGCCTTGGGTAGGCAAGACCTTACAAGACGAGTTCTGTATCGGTGTTCGCCATCTCCTCCTCAGTCATTGGAGCCAGTGGCTGTAGCTGCTTGAGGAGCACGTTTTCCGGAACGCTCGTAAGCCGCGCGAGGACGCGGACGCTGATCCCGCCGCTGTTGTATGCCTCCATTGCCCGCTGCAGCAAGCTGGTCGGCAGGCGGCGCGATCCAATACTCTGCAGCTGCCGCTGGTACTCTTCGGCACGTCCTGTCATGAGGACCAGCCTGCGGGCGGACAGCTGTCGAACCCGGTCACGCCCCGCCGCGTCGACCAGTTCAACGTTATGCAGACGGAATGCGAGCGCATCCAAGCTGACCCTGAACCGAGTAAGCATCGCGCCGATCGACCGCTCGGTCGGCCCTCCCGGACCCAACGACCGGCGCACGCTTGTCTCAGGCATAAGGAAAGCGGCGGCAAAACTGTTGGCTCTCGTCTCCTCGCGACTGTGTCGGCCGTAGAGGTCCTCGTCAATCGTGATGCCATTCGTATCGCCGTGGGTGTCACCTGCGGCGATATGTCCGATCTCGTGGGCAAGCGTGTAACGCTGTCGAGTGGCCGGAATAGCGCTACTCACGAGGGCCAAGCGGTAGTTACCTCGGGCTACACTCAAGCCATCCAACCCAGTCGGAAGGGGTTCGACCGCAACATCTATGCCCAAACTCTGTTCACAGAAGTCGGCCAGGTCTTCGATGTCGGCATCGCCTGCCCCGGCGAGCTCCCGTACCTCACCGGCAAGCTCGTCGGCTTGACGCACTGGATTATCCTGGCGAATTTTCAATGGAAAACGACTCGGCGATGAGGGCATGCCGAGGTCACACAGCAGGACATCAATTTCGAGGAGATCGTCCACGCGGCGCAGGGCCTGCTCGACCGCAGGGCTCGTATCGGGTTGCGCGCGTGCCGAGATCCGAGTGACTCCCCGCTCGTCGCTCCCGAGCAGTTCGGCCACCGACACCCCGGTCGCCTCGGCGATGAGCGCGAGCTCCAAGGTGCTCAGACGCCGCTTGCCGCTGAGCACCTTGGACAGTGCGGTCGGATCCATACCGGCGGCCTTCGCAAGCGCCTGCTGGGTCATGCCTGACTCCCGCAGCGTCTGGCGTATGCGGTCGGCGAGAATCTCAGGTTTCACGTAGCCATGATACGTCGATACTTGCGAAAATCGCAAAGTCCATGGTGGTAATCGTTGCGACGTCGGCGCTGTGGCGGCGGGGGGTTCCAGCGGTATCGGTTGGCGACGCCGACGCCGACGCCGACGCCGGGCGCCCGAACGACGCACCGCCGGACGACGGCGCCGACCGGGACGTCCGGCAGCGGCTCAACGATGTGAATCTGGTGCTACTGGAGCAGCACGAGATTCACATCCTTACCGCGGGATCCGCGGAAAGGCGACGAGCCGGGCCGAGAGTAGTCGATCTCCCCCGCCTCCAGCAGTTTGATCAACGTCGGGCGAGAGGCACCTCGCAGATCCGCGGCCTCACGTGTCGTCCGTCGTCCGTCGTCCGTCGTCCGTCGTCCCGCAAAGTGCAAAAAACGCAACCGACTGGCGCCCGCGCGCCGAGCGCCCGGTTTGGGTGGCGTCTCCCGTACCAGGACGTTGTCATCGCTGTGGCGAGGACTACGCTCACGTTACGGCGCAACTGGGGCAACCGTTGCGACGTCGGCGCTGCGGAGGCGGGGGGTTCCAGTGGCACCGGTTGGCGACGGCGGCAGGTCGCCGAGCGACGGGATCTCGAACGACTGCCCTGATATCCACCTGAATGGGGACGACCGGGACGACCTCCGGGACACACTCGCCACGGTCTATACAACGGAAGCTGCCGCCTCCACCGTCCTCAACCAGATCGACTTCCCGCTTGCCTACCGCCCGGTTCTCCAGGGCAGTAACCCGGAGCAGTGGTGGAGCGAGATCTTCCGCGAGTTCAATGCCGGAACTCTCGAGGGTGCGCCCTACCGAAGGCTGCTGCGCACAGCCAGGCGTCGTTTCCCCGGCAACGCCGTGTTTCAGCGCCTCGCTGTGGCCTATCTTGACAATCAGCATGTTGACGCTGGTGATCGGGACAACGAGACTTCGGTGTCGGCCACCGAAAATGGGGCTGAGCCGGCGGAAGCCGAAGTGGGGCCGGCGCAGAGCTGCCATGTGATTGTGCGGGCGAGTTCGGAAGCGGAGCGCCGCAAGGCCGCGGAAATCCTCACGAGCCTCGACCTGGGACCACACGAGTTCTGGTCGACCGCGCATGCGGTTTCCTACCGGGTCAACGACGAGAACACCGGACGGGTGCGGGAGCGGCTCGAGGAAACCGACCTCGGGTGGACGGTTGTCCCGGCGGGTGAACCCGACTACGTGTTCCAGACGCTGTACGCACGGGGGCCGGACGGCCGGCAGTTCCGGTTGAATGACGCCCCCGCCCAGCAGACCGTCGCCAACATGGCTGCTTCGGTAATGGACGAGTACCCGCCTGGTTACGCAGGCCCAACCCGCTCCATTGTCGTGGACGCGGTGCAGGACGACGGCTCGGGACGGCGGCTCGACGGGGACGACACCCTGCACCGAGCGGGGTTACGCGATGGCTCCCGGACCCGGATCGGGGTGGAGGCCCAGGCCGGGGCGCTCAACCCGAAGGACCGGCAGGAGGCGCTGCACCGGGTCCGCAACCAGCTTGTCGCCTACGCGCGGGCGCATCCCCGATTCCAGGTGCGGGCCAATTCCACTCTGCTGCCCACCGAGTACGAGCTGGAATTCGTCCAGGCGAGTTTTGGGCCGGGTGCGATACCCGGCGACGATCCGGTGACCGTCAACCGGCATGTCGTTCTGGTGCAGCTCGGATCCGAATTCCCCGAAACGCCACCGCTGGTTTTCTGGCTGACTCCGATTTTTCATCCGAACGTGTTCCCGAACTACGACTGTGACCAGGCTCGGGAACACGAGGCCCAGCAGGGGTTGGTATGCCTGGGAGCACTGGCCGAGTCCTACACGCCGTCCCTGGATTTCGGTGAGCTGTGCCAGATCCTGGTGGATATGGCCGCCTTCCGGAACTACAGTCTGCAGGAGGAAAGCGGCCAGCTGGATGCCTTCGGCGCACCTGAGGTTCGCGTCAACTACTATGACCGGGCAGCCGCGGAATGGGTTAAGGCGAACCAGGCTCGGATAGCTGAGATCGGCGGCCGGGTCCTGTTCCGGGCGCCGCGGCGCCGTGCGGGTTACCGCAACGTGGTCGAAAGCATTGTCGGAACCGTCGCCGACGACCGGCCCGCGACCGTCCCCGAGGACGACCCGCAGGCCGGGGCCGGGGCCGGCGGACGATGAGCGCCGAGGTCGAGCTGTACCGCACCGACGACTATGTCCGGGTCGGTCGGGTGCCGCTCGTCCCGCTGTTGCAGGCCATGTTCGAACGGGTGCTGGGCGAGGCCTTGGTCGGCAGCCGTTTCGAGCTGTCGTTCCTGCCGGTCGCGGACCGCTCCGAGCTGGCGGGTAACCCGTCGGTGGTCAACCTCCGGTCGAGCCACGGCTACGTCCAGGTGCGCATCGTCCGGGATGGTCGGCTGCTCTACCAGCATCCGCACGCGGTCCGGGAGATCATCGCCCGGCCGTTGCAGCGGCTGCTCGCCGAGCAGATACCGGCGGAGACGCACTGGGGGTTCGGTATCCGCGGCCCGGGATTCGATCGAGTGGCGCTTGTCCGGCCCGCCCCGGAGGTCGAGGGTCGGGTGGAGGTGACGGTGGGTTCCGGCAGGCCGAGACTCTTCCATCTGGAGGAGATTCACGAGCCCGATCCCCCGACCGCGACCCTCGCTGAGCTCGGCGCCGACATGGCCGCGATACCCGGTGCCGAGGCGGCGGAGGCGGCGGAGGCGGCACCGGCGGCCTCGCCGGGAGTCGCGGTGGTGGTCGACCGTGACGTCGCGGACGCCCTGAAACACCGGATGACGTTCTCGACGGAGGTGGAGGAGGGTGGTTTCCTCGCCGGTCACGTCTACCGTGACGCCGACCGCCCCGGCAGCCACCTCGTGAAGATCACGGCGGCGATCCCGGGGGAGCGGACCGGCGCGTCGCTGCTGCACTTCACCTTCACCGGCGAGAGCTTCCTGCGGATCAACGAACAGCTGGCCAGGAGCGGCCGGGACGAACGGCTCGTCGGCTGGTACCACACCCATCTGTTCCCGGCCACCAGCGAGATCGGGCTGTCATCGATCGACGTCGAGCTGCACACGACCACGTTCCGCCGGCCCTGGCAGGTCGCCGGCCTGGTCAACATCGACCGGCATGACCGGGATGACCGAGTGCTGCGCTTCTACCACGCCCAGGCCACCGCAGCCGGGGCTGGCGCACCCGACGCCACCGCAACCGAGGACATGGTGCTCGCCTCCTACTGGGTGGCGACCGGATGACGGTGCCCATCAGATGAACAGGGCTGTCGGATGAACCGGGCCGCCGGATGAACGCGGAGACGACCGCGTGCCGCGTGCTCGCCTGGGCCGGTGACACCACCGGATGGTCGGCGCCACCGCCGGTCGGCCCGTTGCGGGAAACCGGCGCGCTCGCCCATCCCGCCGCCGCCACGCTGACGGCGCTGCGGGAGCTGACCCGCGACACGGCCGCGAGGCTCGGGGCGGGATCACCCCCGTTCGCAGACCGGTCGCCGGTCGGTGCGGGGGCGCTGCTGCTGGCCGCCGCGGTCGGCGGTCGGGCGCAGACTGGCCCGGCGCGGGCGCTCGCCGAAGCGGCCCCGGCACTGCGACCGGCGACCGATGGCTGGGCCGACGCCCTCGCCCGGCATGCGGTGGTCGCGCCGACGCTCGCGGCGTGCCGGGCCGTGCCCGAGCTGGCAGACACGCTGCTGCGGGCGTCCACGCTGACCGCCGTGCTGTTCCGGCCGGCGGCCAGCCGGGTGAGCGCCGGTGCCACCGCGACGGAAGTCGCGGCCGCCATCGATCTGCTCGGTCGACCGCGCGGGCGGACGGTGCTGACCGCGGCGCTCGCCGGATGGTCACCGGACCCCGCGGTGCTCACCTGGCGCGCGGAACTGCTGACCCGGCTGTCCCACGATCATCCGGGCGTCGTGCTCGACACCTACCTGCTGGCCCGGCTGCGCCACGGCGCCGACTGGGACCGCCGGTTGACCTGGGCGGCCAGGGCGCTGTCCGGTTTCGGCCTGCCCGACGACCTGCCCGTCGCCACCGTCGGATTCTGGGCGCCGCTGGTCGCCCTGAACCAGCGGGACCCGGAACTGATCCGCTCCCGGACGCTCCTGGACGGCCACCGCGACGCGCTGAACCTCGTCCGGCGGTACCGGCTCGGCCTGTCGGCAGGCGCGGCATGAGCGGCCGGATGCGCAGCCTGACGCTCGTACCGCTGGACCGGACGGCGTTCCACGACCGCTACGTGCTGGCCGGGACCGACGAGCCGGATCTCACCCTCGGTGAGCTGCTGGCCGATCTGCCGGCGTTCAGTCTCACCCCGCTTGATTCCGCCTATCTGGACGTGCCGGTCGGACGATTCGTCCTGGAACTGGTCGAATTCGACCCGTCGACCCCGCTCTATCCCCCTCCCGGCCTCGACCTGACGACCCTCGTCGCGGCCCGCTCACCCCAGGACAGCGGGTCGGCAACCGGTATCGGGCCCGCTGCCGACGCCGGGGCCGGCATGGCCGGACAGGGCATGGCCGGGTCGGGCGTGGCCGCGGAACTGGGCCATCCGGAGACGCTGAGCGAGCGGGAAGCCGTCCTGATCGCGCATGATATGGAGATCAACCGGGCCGTCGCGTACCTGGAAAGCGGCCTGTCCGTCCTCATCCGGTGCGAGAAGTTGCTGGTCGAACACCTGGCGCACGAGATCGCCGGGCGGTCCGGCCGGTCGGCGCGGATGCTCCGGCTCGGCGGCGGGTCCGCAGCGGCCGGGACGGCGTCGGGAATGGCGCCGGGAATGGCGAGCGGCCTGGGGGATGCGACCCCGCTCGGCGGCGGGCGCCGCGCCGAACTGCTGGCCGCCCTGCAGGTCGCCGTCACCGACGCCAAGCCGGGTGACGTGGTCGTCGTGCCGCACCTGGATCTGCTGGCCGGCGGCACTGACGCGACGCTGACGAGCGAGGCCCGCGAGCTCACCGACGTCCTCTACGAGCGCAGCGCCTGCGTGCTGCTGGCGTTCACCGACCCGTCCCTGGTGATCCCCGAGGTGCTGGCCAACCGGTTCGCGGTGCGGCTGTCGATCGAGATCCTGCCCCGGGAGGTGACGACCCGCTCCGGTGAGCGGGTGCCGGTCGGCCGGGCGCTGGTCACCCGCGCAGAGGCCGAGCTGTTCGACGGTTTCGACGCGACCGACCTGTACAAGTACGTGGCCGGGATGAACGCCGTCCGGTTCCGCAACGCCCTGCGGTTCGCCTACCACCAGCATCGGCCGGCGATCGGCGCGGCTCGGCGGCCGACCTTCGCCGACCTGCGCCACGAGCTGCGGGTGTTCAAGGCCCGCACATCCAGCTCGTTCGAGGTGCCGAACGTGCCGTTCTCGGCGATCGGCGGCTATGGGGACGTCAAGGCCGAGCTGGAACGGGCGCTTACCATCGTCGGCGGTGCCGTCGACCTGCCCGAGCATCTGCGCCACGACCTGGTGCCACGCGGGTTCATCTTCCACGGCCCGCCGGGGACGGGCAAGACGCTGTTCGCCAAGGCCGTGGCCGCCCGCCTGGCCGCCACCATCCTGGTGGTCAGCGGGCCGGAGGTCACCGACATGTATGTCGGGGAGAGCGAACGCAAGGTCCGTGAACTGTTCGCCGAGGCCCGCCGCAACGCCCCGGCCGTGGTCGTCTTCGACGAGTTCGACTCGATTGCGGCCAGGCGCTCCGGCCGGGACGACGGCGGCAGCCGGGCGGGCAACGCGATCGTGGCCCAGTTGCTCACCGAGTTGGACGGTTTCCGGCCCGAGGTGCCAGTTCTGATCATCGGTACGACCAACCGGATCGATCTGATCGATGACGCTCTGCTGCGGCCGAGCCGGTTCCGGCCGATCAGAATCGACCTTCCGCAGGAGGATGCCCGCCGGGAGATCGCCCGGGTGCACGCCGACCACTTCGGTATTCCGGTGAGTCCAGCGCTGGTGGACGGGATCGCGCGGGTCACCGAGGGGCTCAACGGCGACGAGATCCGCTCGGTGTTCCGCGACGGCCGCGCCGACGAGCTGGTCGGAGCCGACCGGCGACGCGCCGACGCCCGCCGGCTCGGCGAGCTGATCGGGGCGCTGAAGGCGGCCCGCGGGCAACGGGAGCGGGAGAAGAACCCCCGGCTCGGTCGTTCCGGTGACGGCCAGCGCCGGGTGACCCTGGTCGGCCCGATCAGGCTCACCGGGGTCGCTGGGCGCCGGAGCGTCACGGATATGGTTCCGATCATCACCGATGGGGAAGAGATCACCGCATCATGACCACGACCACACCAGTGCTGGACCAGCCGACCAGGGTGCTGGCCCGGACCTTCGCCACCCGGCTCCACGACGTCAAGCAGAGCTTCGTCGGCCGGGACGAAGCGGTCGACCTGGTCGCGCTGGCCGTCCTGTGCCGTGAGCACGTCCTGCTCGTCGGGCCGCCCGGAACCGCCAAGACCAGCCTGCTGGAACGCTTCCGGCGGATGCTCGACGCCCGCTACTTCAGCTACCTGCTCACCCGGTTCACCGAACCCGCCGAGCTGTACGGGCCGGTCGACATCCGACGGTTCCAGACCGAGGGCGTCTACCAGGTCAACACGGCCGGGATGCTCCCCGAAGCCGATATCGCGTTCCTGGACGAGGTGTTCCAGGGCAGCTCGGCGATCCTCAACACGCTGCTCACCCTCATCAACGAGCGGACCTTCCACAACGGCGCCCAGGCTGTCCCGGCCAACCTGATCACGCTGCTCGGGTCGTCCAACGACATCCCGGACGACCCGGTGCTGGCCGCGTTCAGTGACCGGTTCCTGCTGCGCTGCCGGCTCGACTACGTGCCAGACGACGACATCGAGGATGTTCTCGCGCTCGGCTGGCGCGGCGAACAGACTCTGATCAACCTTGCCGGCGTTCCCGGTCCGTCCGGTCCATCCGGTCCATCCGGTCCATCCGGTCCATCCGGAGGACGGTCCGGACGGTTGTCCGGACCGTCGGACGAGCCGGCCGCGCGGACCCGGGTCGGTTTCAGTCTCGCCGACCTGCTGACCCTGCAACGCGCCGTCGCCGACATCGACCTGACCGCTGTGCGCGGACCGTTCGCCCGCATCGTGCGCTCGCTGCGCGCCGAGGGCGTCGCCTTCTCCGACCGGCGCGCGGTGAAGGCGCAGAAGACGTTCGCGGCGTCCGCGCTGCTCGCCACCCGCGCCGCCGCGGAGATCGCCGATCTGGCTCCGCTCGTCCACCTGTGGACGAACCCGCGGGACGAACAGACGATGCGCCGGATCGCCGCCGACGCAGGCATTCCCGTCGACCAGCCGGGCCACACCGTCCGCAGCCTCGGCGAGCTGCGGATCGACCTCACCGAGCTGGTCGGCCAGCGCGAACGGGTCGCCGGGGCCGAGGAGTTCAAGGAGCTGCTGCGGCGCGGTCAGCGGCTCGCCCTGGAACTGCGCCGCGAGCATCCCGACGCCCGCGACCTGCTCGCCGGCGTCCAGCAGCATCAGCGGGAGACGCTGACCATCTTCCGGGAACGATTCGCCGAGGAGGGGCTGGTCGATGTGTAACCCACGTCGGGTCCGCGTCCGCGCCACCCGTGATCTGACCGACGCCTGGGAGCAGGAGGTCCGCCGCCAGGTGACCCGGCGTGGACAGGCCGTCGGGGACGCACGGGTCCGCGAGCCGCTGGGCAGCAGCATCGGCGCGCCCACCCTGGCCGCGCTGAGCGGCGTCCTCGCCCGCACCGACGGGTGGGAACGGGACGGTGAGTCGTTCCGACACGCCCTCGACGGCGGCTACCTGCTCTACCACCCGGCCACCCGCGAACTGGAGATCGTCGCGGAGGTTGCCGCCGAGGTGGCGGCGTCCGCCGAAGTCGCCACCGTCGTACGCGGACAGCTCGCCGAAACCGTCGAAGGTGAGGGCGAAGGCACCTACTACGACGACAACTACGGCGGCCGGACGGAGACCCACGCGCGCCGGGACGCCGAACGCAACGCCGCCCGGGCCGTCGATGCCCAGGTCGACGCGCTGCTCGCCGCCGCCCGGGCGCAGGCCGACGACGCCGAAGGCACCGCTGTGGAAGCCGCCGCCGTGGCCCGCGCGGACGCCGCCCTGGCGCAAGCCGCGACCGCCCGCGTCGAGGCGCTGCGCCGGGAGGCGGCGACCCGGCTGGTCGCCGTCGGCATCCAGGGGCGCAACATTTTCCATCAGGCGCTGGCCGGCGCCTACCGGGACGCGATCCTGGCCTACGCCCGAGCCAGGCGCGCCGAGGGCATCACCTGCTCGGAGAACGGCGGCGTTCTCGACATCGAGTTCGAGCTGCAGATCTGACGGTCTGACGGTCTGAAGAGCTGTAAATCTGCAAATTCGTGACGGTTCGTGTTGGTTGCGGAACGTGAGGATACGGGGGTGAACGTATGCGGGTCCGGGTGAAGTTCCGCTACCGCGCCGACACGGGCGAGGTCGAGGTGTTCCGCGTCGAGGACACCGGAGAGGGTGCGCCCGCCATCGACCACGACGCCCGCCACGACCGGGTCACCGCCGACATCGCCCGCATCGTCGAGAACAGCGCCCTCATCGAGCAGGAAGCTCCGCAGGTCGCACCGGCCGGCCGCGAGCAGGTCGGGCAGCGGCCGACCGAGGAGCCCTCGACCGAACAAAGGGCCGAAGGGGGGCCACGGCTCCGTGACTGACGCCCCGTTGCTCGACCGGGCCGCGACCTGCTACCTGCGGGCCGGGCAGGTTGCCGAGGCCGCGCGCTGCTACCGGGACGCCGGCCTGTTCCCGCGGTCGGCCGACCTGTACGCCCAGCTCGGTCGGTACCGGGACGCCGCCGCGGACTACACCGCGGCCGGTCTCGTCCACGTGGCGGCCTGGACACTTGCCCATGAGGTGGGTGACCCGGCCGCCGCCCGCGCATTGCTGCTGGGCCACCCATCCCACCCATCCCACCCATCCCATCCATCCGGCCAGGCCGGCCAGGCCGAGCCGGCGGTCGCGGCGATGTTCGACGCCCTGTTGCGTCGACAGGTGCTGGCCCGCTGCGATGTCGCCGACGGGCTACCCGACCGGCATATCCTTCCCGTGCTCGCCGACGTCCAGGCGATGCTGGCCGGGCCGTCGGTTACCGAACCCGCCTGGCCGGCGAACTCCGCCAGCCGCCGCATCGAGGAATGGGCGGTTGTGCTGGCCGAGGCCGCCTACCGCTATGACCAGGTCGCTCTCGTCTTCGCCGCGGCCGTGCGCGGTCGCCGCACCGGCGCGGAGCAACGGTGGGCTGAATGGTCGGCGCGGGTGCTGCACACCGAACTGACCCTGCCCTCCGGCGCTGTGTCAACAACAGCAGCCGGGCCCACGACCAGCCTGTCCGCGGGGTAGCCGATGACCCTGGGTCCCGATGATCGTCCGGTCTCCGGTCAGGGGCGACGTGCTTTCAGTCTCGACGAGATCCGGCCGGACGAGGTTCCCGTTCCGCAGGCATCCCCGCTACCGGAGCCCACGCCCCCGGACGCGATCCCGATCCCGATCCCGATCACGGTCGCCCGGAACGGACCGACCGTCCGGCCGGAGCCTTCCACCGGACAGCCCGGACCGGACGGGTCCGCTGACTCCGCCGGCCTTTCTGCGCAGGTGGTGGAACTCGCCGGCAGGTTCGGCTCCGCATCCGCGGCGTTGGTGTTTGCCGGCTCACTCGTGGCGACCGGGCACCGTGACAGCATCCAGTTCCTGCGGGCCGACGGACTGGAGGAACCGTCAGGCGTCTCGACCACTGCCAGCGCCGGGGGCTGGTGGGTGGCCGTAGAAATGGGCCTCGACCTGGGCCGGGAACTGGTGTCAACCGCGTCCGGCCGGCTGTTCGTCCACGCCGACGGATGGTTCCGGCCCGACCGTGGCTGGGGCGCCACACCGGTCACACCGGTCACACCGGACGGCGACCGTGGGTCGGTGCCGACGTCCGGGCTTCGTCCGGTGAGCGTCGTCGAGGTGGTCCGGACCGCCGGACTCCACCCGGTGGCGGCCGGCACATCCACCGAGGCGGTGGTCCTGCTGCCCGGTGCGCTGGCCTGCGAGGTCATCCAACGCGTCCTGGAGCTGGGGCTGTCGGTGAGCTACCGGCCGGTCCGGCTGGGGCCGCTGTTCGACGCCCTGCTGTCCGGTCCTGTGCTGCCCGGGGCTGCTGCCGGACCGTTCGGTGGCGGCCGGGTCGCCACCGAACTGCGGCTGTCCCCTGCATCGGGGGAGGCGCTGCCCGCGTCCCTACTGGCTGCGCTCGATCATGACCCGTTCGTGCTGGTCTGCCGGACCACCGGCGACGGGCTGCTGCTCCAGCACGCCATGGCGTCCGCCCTGCCCGACCCGCTGCTCGCCGACCTGGTGGACGCCGGCACGTGGGTGCTGGCCGACGGCTCGTTCGGCTGCTGGCGGCTGGTCGGCCTGGGCGAGCCCAGCGACGGAGCCGCGCTCGTCCGGCTCGCCGACGGCTACCGGTTGGAACCACCGGACCGGACCATTCCGGTACCGGACACCACGTTGTTGCGGCTGGACGGGCGGCTGGATGGGCAGCCGGTCGCGATCGTGCCGGGCCGCACCAGCGGTGTGGACATCGCCGCGGCGCTCCTCGACGACGACGATCTCGCCAGCGTCCCGCCGCTGTTGGAGGGGCACCCACTCGCCGAGATCGCGTTCGTCGTCCGCGGTCGGGACAGGCACCTGTTGCTCGCCCCCGGCGGTTTGCTCGAACGGCTGCCGATCGGTGAACCGCTGTACCGTCTCGGCCCGGGTCCGCTGTTCCTGCCGGTCGGCTACCGGACGCGCCCGCGACTGCCCGAGAGCGCCCGCCAAGCCCTGTTCGGCGTTGTGGACGACGTTGCCGTGGTGGCACTGCCGGACCGGGCCGTCGCCTTCGACCTGCGCGCCCGCCAGCCGGTCTGGACGTTGTGGGCCGGTCCCGGCCCCGATCTGGACCTTCAGCTCCCACCGGAGACCGTCGCGGCGCTGGCGGAGGTCGACGCACAGGTCACCCCGCGCCCACCCGAGGTGGTGCCGGTTGCCGCGCCGACGCCGACGCCGCAACTGCCCGCCGGCGGCGTGCAACGTGCCCGAGAGCTGTGGAAAAGGCTGCGCAACCGCGTCCCGGCCGCACCGTCGGCACCGCGTACCTGGCTGGATGACGCGCTCGAGGCCGAGCTCGCCGATAACTTTGTCGGGGCTGCGGCGCTCCATGAACGCAACGGTGACCCGCTGCGGGCCGCCCATCTCTACGAACGCGCCGCCCGCCAGAACGGAACCCGCATCTCGCCGTGAGGCCCCGCCGTCGTCCGAGCCTCGCGTCGGCAGGCCGGCGGTCGTCCGAACCCCACGTCGGCGGTCGTTCGAGCGATGTGACTTTCGTGCTGCTCCCATAGCAGTGGATTCACA
>NZ_CAUVXL010000150.1:0-30297 GCF_963555915.1 Protofrankia sp. Cas4 | reverse complement strand
CAAGGTTGCTGCGTAGCTCCTTGCGGATGTCATCGACCTCGGCCTCGTCGAACAGATTGGTGCCGTCATGGACGTCGAGTCCGAGCAGATCGGCGAGTTGCCGGGCGAAGGCGTCGACGACCAGCCGGGCGAAGATCGGGCGGGCGGCGTTGTGCAGCAGGCCGCTGCGGCGGGCCCGCTCGCGCGCCCGCAGGCACGTCTGGCGGTCCAGCCGCAGCGGGTGATGGTCGACGACGATCTCCATGACGTCGTCGGGCACTCGCTGTCGATCTCGCACGGCCGCGGCCAGTATCTCCGCCATCATCAGCCGTCCTTTGACCTCGGCGATCTCGGGCGCCTCCGTTCGGCTGGCGCTGATGCCGGGGTAGAGGTCGCCGATGGTCGACAGCAGGACCCCGGTCTCACCGAGCGAGGGCAGCACCTGCCCGATGTACCGCATGAAGGTCGGGTTCGGGCCGACGATCAACACGACCTGCTTGGACAGCCGCTCCCGGTAGGTGTAAAGCAGATATGCGGCGCGGTGCAGGGCTACCGCGGACTTGCCGGTGCCCGGTCCACCCTGGACGACCAGGACACCCCGATGATCGGAACGGATGATCCGGTCCTGTTCGCCCTGGATGGTCTCGACGATGTCGCGCATGCGCCCGGTCCGTTCGGCGCCGAGCGCGGCCAGTAGCGCGGCCTCGCCGGTCAGCCCCTGGTGCACGGTGTCACCAGCCGACCCCGTGGCCCCCACCACCTCCGCGTCACCGACCGCGTTGAGATCGAACACGTCGTCGGTGAGGCCGACCACCGTGCGCCGGCGGGTTCGGATGTGCCGGCGCCGGCGCACCCCCTGCGGCGAGACGGCCGTGGCGAGGTAGAACGGTCGTGCCACCGGTGCACGCCAGTCAATCAGCACCGGTGTGTAGTCGGTGGTTTCGTCCAGAATGCCCATCCGGCCGATGTAGTGGCATTCGGCGTCATGGAGGTCGATCCGGCCGAAACACAGCCCGTTTGCCGCGGCGTCCACCTGGGCGATCCGCCGGGCGTACATGAGGCTCGCCGCGTCCCGTTCACCGCGCGCCTGATGATTGCCGCCGGCCTGCCGCCACGCCCGAGCGAGCTGGTTCGAGGTTTCTTCCCGGATGTCGTCCAGTCGTCCGTACAGCATAGAAATGTAATCCTGCTCGTGCCGCATGTCATCGTTGGACAATCAAAACCCCTTGCCGGTATACCGCCGTCACATCATCGAGATGGCATCAAGTATATCCCACCCGCAGGAAGGCCCGGTGTGATGGGTTCGATATCATTGCCAGGCGCGGACCAGATCGGCCGGCCCCCAATGAGCCGCGAGGGGGACGTTGTCGGCGATGCCGCGGCGAGAGACCGCTATCAGCGGTGTCCCGGGTTCGGCGCCGGGGACGGCGAGCATGTCACGTACGAGGCTGTCGTAGTCACGCCGTCCGAAGGGCTGGTTTTCCAGCCACTTGATGGAACCCAGAAAGTGGACTTTCCCGGCGACGGGTTCGCGGTCGGCGCCGACGATATCGATTTCGGGGTTGTTCTGACGGTTCCACCAGCCGCCGATCGCCTCGGTGTCGGGCCGGTCCTCGTCCGGCAACAGGCGAAGAAGGGCTTCTCGGACGACAGGTTCGACAGCTCGGCCGCGCCAGGTGGTCCACGAGCGTTCGATGCGTCCCAGCACAATGTCACCGCGGCCCCGCTCCACCAGCGGAATGCCACGGGCCAGAAAAGCCAACCAGAACCGAAGGTAGGAGTCCGCGACCCGGTAACGCTTGTTCTTCGTGTCAGGCCGGGTGGAAAGCGGGCTGTCAGTCGCGACAACCTGTTTGTCCAACAGCGTGGTCAGGATGGGGGAAAGCGTGCCCGACGCCAGGGGGTTTGCTCCACCGGCCGCCGTGGCGATGGCGGTGAAACCACGTTCTCCGCTGCCGACGGCCGCCAGTACGGCGCGGGACTGGGAGGCTTCTGGAAACTCGCCGAGCATTGTGAGCTCACCAGCCATGAGCAGCGGGGACAGCGGGTTGGTGAGTGCCTCGCGGAGGTAGTCTTCGCGGCTCATCCCGACCCGCCACGCCGCGACGACCTCCGGAAAGCCGCCAGTGATCAACAGGGCATCCACTGCCTCGTCGGCCGACAATCCGGTGATGGACCCGACGTCGGCCAGATGCAGTGGCCGGACGGTCATTTTCGGTGCCCGGCCGAAGAACGGACGGCCATAGTGTCCCAGCGCCTCCATGACGGACATGTCACTTCCCACGAGGATGAGCAGCACGGGCTTTGCGGACAGCTGGCGGTCCCACACCGTCTGCAGTGCACCCTCGAACTCGCGGTCCTGCTCGACCAGCCACGGCACCTCGTCGATCACCGCGATGCTGGGCGTGGTATCGGGAACGGCGATCGCGAGGGCGCGTAGGGCGTGGTTCCAGTCCGCCGTGCCCATGCCTGCGGCGAGTTCCGCTCCGGGCAGGGTGGACTGGGCCAGCGTCTCACTGAAATCGGCCCGTTCCGCGGCCGGATTGCGACCTCGGGTCGCCTGGAAGATCACGTACGGCGCGCCCGAACGGTCGCAGAACTCCTGCGCCAGCCGGGATTTTCCCACCCGACGTCGTCCGGTCATGATCAGTGCGCGTCCGCGGGTGCCGCCCTGGCCGGTGCTCACCTGCCGTAGCTGCCCACGCAGGAGGTCGATGTCGGACATCCTGCCGCTGAAGCTCACCGCCGTACTCCCCGCCAAACATAGATCTCGTCTTACGTTGATCTCGTCTTACGTTGATCGCATCTTACCTGGACCGGAGTTTACGTCGACCAGGGCGACACCGGCGTTCGGAGGCGACCTCGGGTTCTCCATAGGATGACGGTGCCACCCACGTCCCGGAGAGTTCTGATGACCCGATTGAGCCAGTCCGTTGACCGCGTTACCGCCCTGCTGACCGGTGCGGATCTCGCGACCGACGCCACCGTGCGCGAGCTGCTGGAACTGACTACGCAGCGTCGCGGTCTGGACCTGTCGGATCTCGCCCCGGCCGAGCAGGCCGCGCTGGTCGCCGAGCGTTCCCAGGAGCTACAGCCCTCGGTCGCAGTCCTGGCCGAGCGCATCGTCGAAGCCGGGAAGAAGGACCGGCCGTTCATCGCCAAGTTCGGCATCGACCCGACCGGCCGCGACGTCCATCTGGGGCACGCGGTACCGATGCTCATCCTGAGCCGGTTCCAGCGCATGGGCCATCAGGTGGTCTTCATCGTCGGCGACGTGACCGCCAAGATCGGTGATCCGTCCGGCCGCTCGGATGAGCGCCCCGAGCTGACCGACGAGGACATCGCCGGCAACCTCGTCACCTACCGTGACCAGGTCAGCCCCTTCTTCGACTTCGAACGCGCCCAGTTCCGCCACAACGGCGACTGGCTGCGTGCGGTCACGCTGCCCGAACTGATCAGAATCACCGCCCAGATCCCGGTCTCGATGCCGCTACAGCGCGAGGACTTCCGCAAGCGGCTGGAGGCCGGCCATGGGTTGTCACTGGCCGAGCTGCTGTACTCCGTGGTCATGGCGCTGGACTCGGTGGAGATCAACAGCGACCTGGAGGTCGGCGGCATTGACCAGTTCCTCAACATGCAGATGTGCCGGCACGTCATGCACATCTGCGGGCAGGTACCGGAGGTGGTGGTCGCCACCTCGCTGATCGAGGGCACCGATGGCACCGGGGCGAAGATGTCCAAGTCAAAGGGCAACTACGTGCCCCTGACCGCTCCCGCCGGTGAGATCTTCGGTAAGATCATGTCGGTGGCCGACCGGCTGGTGGAGCCGTACTTCCAGGCACTGAGCGAGTGGCGCAACGCCGAACTGGCCATCGTCGGCGAACAGCTGGCGGCCGGGTCCCTGCATCCGATGGACCTGAAGAAGATTCTCGCCGGGGAGGTCACCGCGGCCGTCCACGGCGTCGACGCGGCCATGAAGGCACGCGAGGAGTTCGTCGCCCGCTTCTCCAGGCGCGCCTTCGGCGAGGTCGAGGATCTGCCCGTCATCATGGATCTGGGTCAGTCGGTCACCGAGGCGGTCAGGGCGCTCGGTTTCGCCAAGAGCAACGGTGACGTCCGTCGGGTCGCCGAGCAGAACGGCCTGCGGCTCGTGGTCGAATCCGACGGCGTCCAGGACCAGATCTCGCTCACCGCCGATGAGGCCCGCGAGCTCCTCGCGGCAGTGGTCACCGACAAGCTCCACGGTCAGACCGGGGAGTACTACCTCAAGGTCGGCCGCAAGCTCGCCCGGATCGTCACCACGTCCTGACCGGCAGCACGACGTCCTGACTCAACCTGCTGTGAGGTCGCGCGTCTGGGTCAATGCGGCCAGCCCCGGGTAGCTGGCCGCACGGTCGTCGATGTTCTTGATCTGTTCACGGAACGGGTTGGCTCGGTAGACGCCGAGGATGCGGTATTCGGCGAAGTAACCGAGCTCGGTGAACGCGCGTCCCACGTGCGGCTCGTCGGGATGGCCTTCGATGTCGGCGAGAAACTGTGTCGCGATGAACTGGCCACCGACCATGTAGCTCTCAAGTTTGGTCATGTTGACACCGTTTGTCGCGAACCCCCCGAGTGCCTTGTAGAGGGCGGCCGGCAGGTTGGATACCTTGAAGACGAAAGTGGAGACGATCGGGCCGATCCCGGCCGCAGCCCGCAGTTCCTTCGATGACAAGATCATGAATCGGGTGGTGTTGTGTTCCTCGTCCTTCAGGTCGGCTTTGAGGATCTGCAGGCCGTAGGCTTCGGCCGCCAGCTCGGATGCGATCGCTCCTCTGGTCGGATCCCCCGCCTCCGCGACTTCCCGGGCGCAACCCGCAGTGTCGGCACCGGCTACCGCGGGTAGCCCGAGTTCGCGCAGAGCGACCCGGCACTGGGCCAGCGCCTGAGGATGGCTGTGCACGGTCCGAAGATCGGCCAGGGTGGCTCCTGGTAGTCCCAGCAGCTGATGGTGGACCGGCAGAAAATACTCGCCGATGATATACACCGACGAGTCGGGCAGCAGATAGTGGATGTCGGCGACGCGACCTGCCGTCGAGTTCTCGACCGGAATCATTCCGAGGTCTGCGCTGCCGTTCTCAATTGCCGCGAAGCACTCCTCAAAGGTCTGAAACGGCACCGGCTCGTAGTCCGGATACACGTTTTGGCACGCCAGGTGCGAATTGGCCCCCAACTCACCCTGAAAAGCGATCTTCTTGCGCCCTGTCATCGCTGAAGCGGTCCATTTCTCATGATCAATGGTCTGGCGGCTGCGGCCGGCCCGGCGGTGATGATACCCGATCGGTCGCCGGGCGAGCGCGACGGCGGCGATCTTCGCCCCGCCAGCCGCTCCACTCGTCGTCACCCCACGGTCCCCGGATCGGGCCGCACATCTGTGGATGGATGTCCGGGCGCGGTACTCGAGCGATCGGTGGTGGCCTGTGACCACGCCGTGCAGGCGCCGCTAGACTCGCGGACCGTGTCGGGGGTAATGGGCAGGTTCGCGAGGGTGACTACGCGATGCGGGCGCGCGGGAGCCTCCAGATCATGATTATTAATGAAAGGTCGGTGGCGGCGGCGCTCCCCGGCTATGACCTGGGCGCCACAGTCGGTACGGGTGCGTCCGGGCTGGTGCTGGCCGGCCGACACCGTGCCCTGCACCGCGACGTGGCCATCAAGATTCTGGCCGCGGGGCGTGACAGAGCGGCTGCCCGTTTCGCCGGTGAGGCACAGTTGCTCGCCGCCATGGATCATCCGCATGTGGTCCGGGTCTACGACTACGTCGAAACCGACGATCTGCGTCTGATTGTCATGGAGCTGCTGGGCGGGGGGACCGTGACCCGCCGTCAGGCGGATATGCCACCGGAGGATGCCTGCGCGGTGGGTCTGGCGGTGGCCGCGGCACTGGCCTACGCGCACAGCCGGGGGGTGCTGCACCGCGACATCAAACCCGACAACATCCTGTTCGACACCGCCGGCCTGCTCAAGGTCACAGACTTCGGCATCGCGAAGATCATCGAGGGGTCGGCGGCCACCGCCAGCGCCATCGTGGGAACCCCGGTCTACATGGCCCCCGAACAGATCATGGGCGGCCGGCTGGGCCCGACTACCGACCTGTACGCACTCGGGGTTCTGCTCTACCAGTTGCTGACCGGGGCGCCGCCGTTCGACCCGACGTTGCCGTTACCGGTGCTGGCGCAGAAGCACCTCGATGCCATCCCGCCACCGTTGGTGGGGGTTCCCGTGCCGGTGGCGGCCGTGGTGCGCCGGGCGCTGGCCAAGGACCCCGCAGCCCGCCAGCTCTCGGCGCACGCCTTCGCCCTCGACCTGGCCCATGCCGCGGCCGACGCATACGGCCCGGGCTGGACCGCCCGCTCCGGGATCGTGCTGCGGCTCGACGACGACATCCGTGCCGTCGTCGATCGTCCCTCTGTGCGCACCGAGGTGTCGCCCCCACCAGCGGGCCCCCCACCGACCGACCTCGGGTGTTTCTTACCCCGGAAGGCATGGGCGGGTCGCCGAGCGCTTGGTCCGCTCGTCGTGGTCGCCGTCGTGGTCGCCGTCGTGGTCGCAGCGTTGGTCGCCGTGGGGATCGCCCATGTCATCGGGGCGGATCCGGTGCCTCCTGATTGCCATTCGCGGGCCGACGGTTCGGTCTCGCTGTCCTGGGTCGATGGTGACGGTGGCCAGTGCGTCGGCTACAGCGACGGCAGCTACCTGTTCGACAGCGGGGGGACCTCGCCCCACGCGGTTGACCTGCGCATCGTGCAAGGAAAAATCCACGACCAGAATCAGTGCGCAAAGGAACTCCACGACCGTTCGCCGGGGGAGTTCCCGTACCGGCTTATGACGCTGGTCTATTTCGTCGGTCTCACGGGGGAGACCGACGGTGACTGGACAGCCGCGCAGGTCGCTGAACTCGAGGGCCTGCTGACCTGGCAACGGGCGTTGAACCAGGTGAAAGGCTCCGCGAAGGGCTGCGCGAGCACGTCGGAGAACCCCTCACGGGTGGCGCTGCGTGTCCTGATCGCCAACGGCGGCAACACGATGACCTACGCGGACCAGGTGGCCCGGGAGCATCTCGTACCGCTGGTGTCCCGGCCCGGGGAGAACGTGCTCGGCGTCATCGGCATGGACCGCAGCACCACGGCCACCGGCCAGGCCGTCGCGACGCTCGGGAAGGCAGGCGTGCCCGTGGTCGCCACGACCCTGTCCGGGGACGGTATGGCGGACCACTCGCCGCTGTACTTCCAGATGGTGCCGGACAACCGGCGGGAAGCCCTGCTGGTCACCAGCTACGCGGCGCGGAACGCAAAGACGCGGATCAGCGTGTACTACCCGGAAGCATCCAATGATCGCACCGGTCAGGGGCTGCCGGCGGTGGACGACCTTTACGTTTCCACCCTGGTACGCGACATCCAGGATGAGGTCCGTCAGGAGGCTGGCGCGAACCCCCCGGTGAAGCTCACCAATGATCTGCACGGCTGGTCACCCGGGGGGAACACGCCGGACTGGTTCCGCGCGCAGTGCGCGGAGCAGCGTCCGGATGATCTGATCTTCTACGCCGGCCGCTACAACGACTTCCCCGCCTTCGCGGACAGCATGCTTCCATGCCTCCGCGGTACCTCCCTGGTTCTTGCCGATGACTCGGTGTCGCGGTATGTCGTCCAGGCGGCGGGCCATCCCAGCACGGCTGTGTTCCGGTTCGTCGTCAAGGGCGCTTCCGTGCTGCTTGCAGGCAAGCCCTGTTTTCAGGGAGACGTGAAGGCCGGCGGACCGTTCGTCACCTCGTCCCTGCAGAAATTCTGCACCGATTTGGCTGATATGTACAAAATAACCGGGATGACCCCACCCGACACGTTGTGGCCGGACGAGCGGATCGGTCTGGCCTACGACGCGGCAAAGCTCTTCGTCGACATCGTCACCAAGCGGCGCGATGCAACCATGGCGGACATCGGAGGGCTGCTTCGGGGGCCTTTCCCGGGCGACGAGCAGTGCACTGATACAGCCAGCCCGACTGCCGGTGCGTGGCCGGGTGCGACCGGATGCGTCGACTTCGGCACATCCCAGGTCGCGGTGGCCAAACGGCTGGCGGTCATCCGCATCGCCCTTGCCCCGACGGACCTGCCGGCCCCTCCCGGTCTGACGGGCACACCGCTACAGGACGTGGAAGCCAACGACGGGTACCCGTGCAAGTATGCCATCAGTGGCCGGATTCCGAGGACGACCGATTGTCTCGGCAACCCCCTCAAACCGCTGGACACGGTTCGCACAGGGCAGCACTGACAATTTTCAGATCATGCTCTGCGATCGGTCGCACACCGTCGTGCGTGGCTTCGCCGTGATTCCACGCTGCGAACTGTGCGCATCATTCAGAACCCCTGATCGGACGAGTCGAATCGGCCCTGACCTGCGACGATCCCGATTGCGAGCAGATTTCCGAACGACG
This sequence comes from Protofrankia sp. Cas4, assembly GCF_963555915.1. Taxonomy (NCBI): domain Bacteria; kingdom Bacillati; phylum Actinomycetota; class Actinomycetes; order Frankiales; family Frankiaceae; genus Protofrankia; species Protofrankia sp. Cas4. The sequence continues at coordinate 21,851 of NZ_CAUVXL010000150.1, read as the reverse complement.
CTCTGTGATTCGTGTGGGCCGATGTTCGACTGTTGGTCACGGTAGGAATTCGGCGTGTTTGACTCCTGGCTACCTTCAGCATCCTGTCTCGCTGGTCATGGGGTAATCCTGTGGTTATAATCCTTTTTGAGCATCGGATCGCGCTGGGGCTGGGGGAGCCACTCGGAAGGGGGAGGATGGCGCTACGGCTTCTGGGCCCCCTTGACCTTGCTGTCGGCGGTCGTTCGCTGCACCTCGGAGGGCCGAGGCAACAGATCGTCCTTGCCATGCTTTCCTTGAACGTCAACAGTGTTACCTCCATCGACCAACTCATCGAGGCGGTCTGGCAGGAAGATCCGCCCCCTACGGCACGCGGGCAGATCCAGGTTTGCATCTCGGGGCTTCGTAAGCTGTTCGCCGAGGCAGGGTTCCCCGATGCGATCAGGACCCGCGTTCCGGGATACGTCCTCGAACTGGGGGCGAATGAGGTGGACAGCCTGCGGTTCACCGGTCAGCTTGCTGCCGCCAAGGAGCAAATCGATGCCGGGCGTACAGCGGATGCGGTGCGAACATTGCGTGCGGCGTTGGCACTGTGGAACGGTACGGCACTGGCCGGCGTGCAGAGCGAGCTCATCCGACGAGGCGCTACCGCATTGGATGAGAAGCGACTGGCAGCCATTGAGGATTGCGTGCGGCTGGAACTCAAACTCGGTTGGCACGAGGAGCTCATCGTCGAGTTGCAGGCGCTGGTCGGCGAGCACCCGCTCCGGGAACGGCTCCACGGGTTTCTCATGCTGGCGTTGTACCGCAGCGGACGGCAGGCCGAGGCGCTGGGGATCTTCAGGCAGGCACGCACAACCCTGATTGAGGAAGTGGGTATCGAGCCGGGGCAGGAGCTGCAAGATCTGGAGCTGGCCATCCTGAATCGGGATCCAAGGCTCGGTGTTCCCCAGGTCAACGTGGTTCCCCATGACGTCGGCCCGGCTGTTGCCTATCCGCCGCAGGCATACCACCGGCGAACGCTGCCGCGACAGCTTCCGGCTGGTATTTCTGATTTCACCGGACGGGTAGCCGAAATCGTCGAGATCAGAAAACTGCTCAGCAGGAACGACGGTGCGGCGTCGGCTGGGCACGCCATGCAGATCGTCGCCCTGTCCGGTAGGGGGGGAGTCGGTAAATCCACCCTCGCGATCCGGGTGGCCCATATACTCAACGACGACTTTGAGGACGGTGTTCTCTACGCGGAGCTGCAGAGTTCGACCAGTCCGGACCGCGCCGCGGTGCAACTGGCGCGCTTTCTGCGTGCGCTGGGAGTGTCGGGAGCGGCCATTCCGGACGATGTCGGTGAACGGGGCGAACTCTACCGCAGCTGCCTGGCCGCCAAGCGCGTACTCGTGGTGTTGGACGACGTGGTCAATGAGGAGCAGGTGCTGCCGCTGTTACCGGGTAGTCCAAGCTGTGCTGTGATCACCACCAGCAGGAACAGACTGACCGGCCTGCCTGGTGCGCACCATGTCGCCGTCGAAGCATTCGATGCCGCCGAATCCGTCGAGATGCTGACCAAGATTATCGGTACCGAACGCGTCCGAGCGGAGGAGACTGCCGCGACGGAGCTGGGTGAACTCTGTGACGGCCTGCCTCTCGCGTTGCGCATCGCGGCGGCCAAACTGGCGTCCCGCACACGGTGGCAGCTTGGTCGGCTGGTCCATCGTCTGCGGGACGAGGTGCGCCGATTGGACGAGCTGGAACACCGCGGCTGGGAGCTGCGATCCAGCATCGGCCTCACCTACGAGAATCTCGAAGAACCGGCGAAGCGCCTGTTTCGCCGGCTGGCGATGATTCAGGCACCCGACGTCCGTTCCTGGACCGCGGCGGCACTGCTCGACACGGATGTCGCGGTGGCCGAGGATGTGCTGGAAAGCCTGGTCGATGCGCATGTACTGGAAACCGTCGTGTATCCGGATGCCAGAGGGCTGCGTTACCGGTTCCATGATCTGATTCGGGTCTATGCGCGTGAACGGCTGATCGAGACCGAGGCACAGGACGAGCGGAATGCCGTTCTGGTCAGGGTTCTGGGGGCGTGGCTGGCCTTGGCCGAGGCTGCGCACCGCAAGGAGTACGGCGGCGACTACACCGTCATCCACGGGAACGCGCCGCGCTGGCGGCCGCCGGATGCGGATCCCGAGGAGGTGGTCGGCGATCCGATGGACTGGTGGGACAGCGAGCGGCCAGCTCTTGTAGCGGCCGTACGCCACGCGGCCGAGAGCGGTCTCGACGAACTGTGCTGGGACCTCGCACTTACCTGCACAACCCTGTTCGAGTCCAGGGGGTACTTCGACGACTGGCATGAGGTGGCGCAGACAGCCCATGACGCGGCTCACCGCGCCGGGAACCGAACCGGAGTCGCAGCGATGCTGTATTCGATAGGCACGCTGAACATGTTCCAGAGCAGGCTTGCGGAAGCGGACATGTGTTTCCGCGCGGCTATGGACCAATTTGACGCCGCAGGCAACGAACACGGCTTCGCGCTCGTACTGCGCAATTCCGCGCATGTGGACGGGATTCGGGGCGACAGCGACGCGATGGTTGCGAAATACGACCGGGCGCTCATGCTCCTGCGCCGTGTCGACGACCGCATCGGGGCCGCGCATGTCATGCGGAGTCAGGCCAAGCACTGGCTCAGCGTCGGGGATCTGGACCGGGCACAGCTGCTGTTGGAACAGGCTCTGGACACGTGTCGGCAGTTGGGATGCATCCGCGTCGAGGCGCAGGTGCTGCACAGTTTCGCCGATCTGCACGTGCTTGTCGGCGAACTTGAGATGGCACGGCAGGAGCTGCACCGGGTGCTGCGCATAGTCCGCGACGGTGGTGACCGGATCGGCGAGGCCCACGCGCTGTACGGGTTGGGCGTCGTGCGGTATCGGGAGGGCCGGCTGGACAGCGCGGCAACCACGATCGCACATGCACTAGAGCTCGCGTCCGGTGCGGGCGAGCGACTGATCGAGGCGAAGGCATGCCACACCCTGGGCGAGATCGAGATCGCCCAGGGTAACACCGAATCAGGACCGAATCACCTTGAGGGAGCCAAGCGCCTGTTCCAGGAGCTCGGTTCAGGGGTGTGGACCGCGAAATCGTTGGTGCTGCTGTCGGATTTTCATCGCAAAGACGGTGACCCCCTGCTGGCTCGTCAGGAGCTGAATGAAGCCCTGGAGATACTCACCGCCGACGGTTCAGCCGAGGCACGTCGCGTGCTCGTCGAACTCTCCAAACAGCACGGTTTGTGCGACCCGGTGAACCGTTCGGCCTCTCACCAGTGAGTGTCGTCAGTGCCGCTGACGCCCACTGGTGAGCCCGTCAGAAGCACTGATGCGATTCCGTCGACCAGGCCCGACGTCAGCCCGGATGCATTCGTCCCGTCCGTGAAGTCTGCGAACATCGTTTCCTCCTGATTGATCATCTTTCCGCCGACGAACATGTCGGCGACGGATGTCACGTTGCCTCGGGTCGACTTCGATTTGCCATCGACTGGCTTTCGATTGCCCGATAGCCGGTCAGAAGCAGGTGAGAAGTCATCGAGGTCATGGTGTCGACCAAAGGGACACACCTGGACCTGAGAGAGGGCCTTCGTTGAGCACGACGTTTCAGATCAGCCCTGAGGACGTGCACCGTGCCCTCGACGACCTGGATCCACTGGCGCTGGTCGTAGCTGAGCTGACCGGCAGGAAAAATCTTGAAGGGAGCCTCGTGGTGGGACCGGTGGCCGGAGCGGGTGTCGGTCTCTCCGAAAAGCACATCGCGGTCGAGGACCCGCGAGGGGCAGTCCGCTTTCTGCTGCCGTTACGAGCTCTGCAGGCGGTCCGCAGCGCCTGCCTGGCAGGCGCTGCCGCACGACTGTTCGTCCCACCGGGTGCGGCAACCGTGTCAGTGCTGGGTTCGGGGCTGTCGGCCGAGATGCTGCTGCGGATGGCGGCCCGGTACGTTGACGGGGTCAGTCACGTGGCTGTGTGCGCCGTCGGCGGATCCTCGGAGGAAATAGTCACCCACCGGGTCGTCGATGAGCTCGATCTGTCCGGCATCAGTTTCATCGTCACATCCGAGATTGCCGAGGCCGCCTTTGGGGCGAATTTTGTCGGTATCGCCGGAAAATCTGCCGTTGACCTGCACATCGGCCAGATCGCTAAGGGCGCGGTCCTGGTCAACTGCAGCGGCTGGGATCTGCCGATTGGTGTGGTCAACGGGGTGGCGACTGTCTATGTCGACAACCTGGGGATGATCGAGGAAAATCTCCACCGCCATTTTGTCAGGGCACACAGGTCGAGTGAAACAGGCACGGTCGCGAGGCGGCATCGGGAGTATCGTTCTCATCGCATCGCCGGCGATCTCAGAGGCCTGTTGAGCGGCGACCACGTCGCACGTTCCAAGCCACCCGAGGGAATCCTGCTGGTTGAGGTTCTCAGCGTGGGGTTGCTGAGCACATCCTTGGCGTGCCAGCTGACGTTGGCCGCCCACCGGCTCGGCCTGGGCAACGCGATCCCCTACTGAACCGTGACGAGGGAGGGAAAATGACCGACGCGCTGTACAGATGGCCGTGCCGGCCCCCACCGAATACCCGGGCCGACACGCGGACGGATCCCGTACCTCCGGTGTCGCCTGTCAGGGTGACCACTAAGTATGAGGTTCGCGGTGGCGCGGACCCACGAAGAAGGCCCACGACAACGGGCCGGACGGGGCTTTTGATGATGTTGTCCTCTTCTATTCCACGTTATGTCGTTTCCGGCGTATCGTCCGATGCCCATATGTGGAACCTGGTATTCCTTCAGCTCGTGTTGGAGGATCGCGGTGGAGAGGTGATCAATCTCGGAGCCTGTGCCCCCGACGAGATAATCATCGAGGAGTGCCGCAGATCGAGACCCGATGTGCTCGTGGTAAGTACGGTCAACGGACACGGGCATCTCGACGGCCTTCGGCTCATACGAAAGATACGCAGCGATCAAGAACTTTCCTCATTGCGTGTGGTGATCGGTGGAAAACTCGGCGTCCACGGTGCGGAGAACACCCGTTTTGATGCCGAGCTGGTGGCCAACGGTTTCGACGGCGTCTTCGAGGCCGACGCCGGTCTCACAGAATTCGAGAAATTTCTGTCGGTCCCCACAGCCCGGCCGAGGGCCGAGCTGGCGGGCGTCCGGGAAGGAGAAGCCTGATGCAGCCGAAGATGACACCGTCTGGTGATACTCCGTCTGGTGATACTCCGCCGTGGACGACAGTCCGCAGCGGTCGTTTCTCGCGTTTCGTTCAACAGGCGGCGAGTGACGGCCGGTTGATTGTCCAGCCACGCATGGGATTCGGTCCGGTGTCCAGGATGCGGGCCGGTCTGGAAGCTGTGCGGGCGGCTCGCTGTACAACTGTCGGCACTATCACGGTGGATAGCTACACTCGAGTAAACGATCACCAATCGGCCCGGCAGGCGTTGCACGCCGGAGACGATCTCAATGGCTTCCCACTGGTGACGCACGGCGCCGAGACCACTCGTCAGATGCTGTTCGGGCTGGCCGATGATGACTTCCCCGTCCAGGTCCGGCACGGCTCGGCGATCCCTGACGAACTGTTTGCGGCGTTGGTCGCAGCCGGGGCGGACGCCACCGAGGGCGGTCCGGTTTCGTACTGCCTGCCCTACAGCCGGGTACCGCTGCGTGAGGCGGTCGCATCCTGGGCGCGCTGCTGCGAGCTGCTGGCCGGGATGGACGAGCCAATGCATGTGGAGAGCTTTGGCGGATGCATGCTGGGGCAGCTGTGTCCGCCCGGCATGCTCGTTGCGTTGACCATCTTGGAGGGGCTTTTCTTCCGAGAACACGGCCTGCGTGACATCTCCCTCAGTTACGCCCAGCAGACCCATCCCGGCCAGGACCTGGAGGCGCTTGCCGCGCTGCGCTCGCTGGCCGGGGAATGGCTTGGCGACCTGAATTGGCATGTTGTTCTTTATACATATATGGGGGTTTTCCCGCGTACTCCCGTCGGGGCATTCAGGATTCTGGAGGAGAGCGCCCGGCTGGCAGTCCGCAGCGGCACCGAACGGCTGATCGTCAAAACTCAGGCGGAGGCGATGCGCATCCCGTCCATCGGGGAGAATGTCGCCGCGCTCGAGTTTGCCGCCGCCGTCGCGGAGGACGAAGCCTCTCGTGCCCCGGTCCCGCCGCCATCGGACACCGGGATCCTCGACGAAGCCCGACTACTGATCACTACGACCCTTCAGCTGGGCAGCGACGTGGGATCGGCGCTGCTGGAGGCCTTCGCCTCTGGCCATCTCGATGTGCCGTTTTGCCTGCACCGCGACAACGCCAACCGCGCCCGGGCCCGGATCGACCACCGCGGTCAGCTCGTCTGGTCCGACACCGGCGCCCTACCGCTGACTGGTACATATCAGGATGAATGCACGGCACAGCGCCTCACCGCCCGCGGACTGGTCGACATGCTCGGTTACAACGAGCGGCGTTTTGACCGCGAGCAACTCGTGGGTTCCCCGGTCAGGAGGTTGCTATGAGCATCGCCACGGCAGTCGTCCCGACGCTGGAGACGGTCCGCTCGGCGGGCACTTTACGCACCGTGGTCAGCCGTGGTATCCGCGGACTGTCCTTCCAGACAGCCGGCGGGCTCTGGAGCGGACTGGACGTCGACATCGCCCGGGCGGTCGCGGCGGCGACGATTGGGGACGCCATGGCGGTGACCTGGCTGCCGACCGATCCGGCCCGGCGGCTGGACCGGTTGATCGGTGACGACGCCGACCTGGTCACCAGTAATCTCTCGTGGACGCTTGGCCGGGAGGCCGGCGGATCGGTGCTGTTTCCCGGGGTGATCGCCTACGACGGCGAAGGCTTCCTGGTCCGCGCGGCCGACGGCTTTGACACACCCGAACAGCTCGCCGGGCGTCGGTTGGCCATCCAGGCGGGCACAACCAGCGCGGCCAACCTCAACGCCTGGTATGGCTCGCGCGGCCTATCGGTGCAGCCGGTGACGTACGCGACTCCGGCCGATGCCATTGCCGGGTACGTCCATGGCGAATGTGCTGCCTACGTGCTCGACCGGATGGCCCTGGCCGGTGAACGGGCCGCACTGCCCGACGCCGCCGCCCATCGCATTCTGACAGAGATGATCTCCCGGGAGCCCATGGCGATGGCCGTCCGCGACGACGACCCGGCATGGTTTCGGGTGTGCCGCTGGGTGCTGAACTTCCTGTTCGCCGCTGAGCACGCGGCGGCGCAGGCCTCCACGGTGGGGCGTGCAGCGGCGCTGGATGCCGTTGCCGGCACTGCCGGCGTCAACGGGCCGAACCTCGGCCTGGATGAAGCATGGGCCCGCCGGGTGTTGGCTGCAGTCGGCACCTATGGCGACATCTACGACCGCAATCTCGGGCCGTCGTCCGGGCTCGACATCCCCCGCGGCATGAATGAGCTGTGGACCCGCGGCGGCCTACACTACGCTCTCCCGCTGCACTGATCAGTAAAAAACCGCACATCGTATTTCTACAGCCGTGTCCGCACTGCCGCACCGCGCGTATGCGCGGCACCACTCATCGGCCGCAAGTTGTTCCGGCGATCCCCCCGGGACCCTGGGCACCGTCATGAAGGGAAACATCCGATATGAATACCTTGAAGCCGTCGGCCAGTCGGGAGAAGACGGGGGCCATCGAACTGACCCTGGCGATGATGCTCTCCGGAACGCTGGGCATCTTCGTCATCGAGTCCGGCGCATCCCCGTTTAACGTGGTCTTCTTTCGCTGCGTGTTCGGTGCCATCGCGCTGGGTCTTTACTGTTCGGTTCATGGATTGTTCAGAAATCACGGTTTCACTCTGAAGAAGCTGGCGCTGGCTGCCCTCGGCGGCGTCTTCATCGTGTTCAACTGGGCGTTGCTGTTCGAGGCGTACAAATCGACCTCGATCTCGGTGGCGACTGTCGTTTATCACACCCAGCCGTTCTATGTCGTACTCCTCGGTGCTCTGCTGTTTCGCGATAAGATCACGGCTGTCAAGTGCGGCTGGTTCGCTGTCGCCTTCAGCGGACTGATCCTGGTTGCCGACATCACTCCGGCGGACTTCACCAACGGTACTCACTACCTGACCGGAATCGGGCAGGCGCTACTGGCCGCCGTCTTCTACGCGTTCGCCACCATCATCGCCAAGCGGCTGTCCGGTGTGCGCCCGCAGCTGATCGCGCTGGTCCAGGTCATCGTCGGCATCCCGCTGCTGGCGCCCTTCACCAACTTCCACCAGATGTCGGGCATCGGCACAGGCTGGGCCTGGTTGGTCGGTATCGGCGTGATCCACACCTGTCTCATGTACATCCTGATGTACTCCTCGTTCCAGAAGCTTCCCACCAGCAAGATCGCGGTATTGGCCTTCGTCTACCCGGCCGTCGCGATGCTCGGCGACTGGGCGGTCTACGGGCACCACGTCAGCGCGCTGCAGGCACTGGGAATTCCCCTGATCATTGCCGCCAGCCTCGGCATCAACCTCGGCTGGAGGATCGGCCCACGTCGTGCCGCCGCCCAGCTCGTCGAGCTTCCTCTCGCCACTGCTTCCGCAGCCGCGCCGACCGCAACCGCTGGAGTGAATCGATGACTCTCGTGGCTGATTCCGCGGCTCCCCGGGTAGCGCTCGTCGGTGCCACCGGCGTCGTCGGCAGTACCCTGATCCAGTTGATCGAGGAGCGCGGCTTCCGCTACCGCGCTGTCCACCTGATCGCGTCCGGCCGCTCGGCAGGTCGCGAACTGGCCGTTGACGGCCGTGCCTACCAGGTCCAGGACTTGGCGAGCTTCGACTTCTCGCAGGTCGATGTGGCCTTCTTCTCAGCCGGTGGTTCGGTCAGTGAGACGTTCGTGCCCGCTGCGGTTGACAAGGGCGTGTTGGTGATTGACAACACCAGCGCCTTCCGGATGGACCCCCACACTCCGCTGATCGTCCCGCAGATCAACGCCCATGAACTGAGCCGCCGTCCTGACAGCGGCATCGTCGCCAACCCCAACTGCTCGACGATTCCGCTGGTTCGGCTGCTGGGAACGGTGCAGGAACGCTGGGGCATCCGCCAGGCGGTGGTGAGTACCTACCAGGCAGCCTCGGGTCGTGGGCACTCCGGAATCGCTGAACTCTACGCGGCCAGCCAGGCGACTCTGACGGATCGTCGCGATCTGGGGCCGGCGCAGGAGTTCACTCCCTCACTCGCCTTCAATGTCGTGCCATTCATCGACAGGCTGCTGGACTCCGGTTTTACGTTTGAGGAGCAGAAGATGCTCCAGGAGTGCCGCAAGATTCTCGGATTGCCGCATCTGGACGTCACCACCACCTGTGTCCGTGTACCAGTGGCCAACTGCCATTCCGAGGCTGCCTGGATCGAGTGCAACAACCCGGTTGATCGCACCGAGCTCGTCGAACGCCTCGCGGCGCTGCCTGAGGTGGCCGTGCATGACAAGGACATGATGGGCGCGTTCCCGACACCGCGCACCGCGACCACCCGTCCCGACCATGTTCACGTCGGCCGAATCCGGGTGGCTGAGCATAATCCACGGGGCTTCTGGCTGTGGATCGTGGCTGACAACGTCCGGATCGGCGCCGCCCTCAACGCCATCCAGATCGCCGAGGCAATGATTGAAAGGGGGACGTTGTGACCCGCCCCGCGGTCCTGAAATTCGGCGGATCCAGCTTCCGTACCGCCGAGGCATACCGACGTCTGGCCGAGACCCTCGCCGAACGCATTGAGGCCGACGGTAGACCGCTGGCCGTGGTGGTCAGTGCGATGCCCGGCGAGACCGAGAAGCTACGCGAGCTGTTGCGCGAGGTCAATCCTCACCCGGCTGACGCCTCTGTGGCGGGACTCCTCACCCTCGCTGACACGGTTGGTGCCCAGTTGCTGTCCGCGGCCCTGCACAGGATAGGATGCCGGTCCACAGTACTTGCGGGCCACCAGCTCGGCTTTACCACAGGTAGCAGCTTCATGTGGGCCCGGCTGGAAGATATCGACCCGATGCCGCTGACTCGGGCTCTGGTGGAGCACGAAACAGTGATAATCCCCGGCGGTCAAGCGGTGGACGCTGCCCACTGTCCCACCTGGCTGGGGAAAAACAGCTCGGATCTGTCTGCAGTCGCGGCCGCCGTCGCCGTCGGCGCGAACAGGTGCGAGATCTACTCTGACGTGGACGGCATCTACAGCGCCGATCCCAACCTCGTCGCCGGCGCCCGACTGCTGCCCAACGTTGCATACGGTGTCGCCCGATCGATGTCCCTGCACGGCGCCAAGGTGCTGCACCGCGGGGCGGTGCAGCTGGCCGAGCAGTACAACGTCACCATCCTCTGCCGGTCCAACGAGGCACCGTTCCCGATCGGCAGCACCATCAGCGAGGCCGGCGCGGCCGTCTCCGCGGTGATAGTCAACCTTCGGTCCACCGTGCTGCGCTACGCCAACCACACACAGGCCGACGAGACGCATCGCATCTTCAACGCCCAGGGTGTGGAAGCCATCCGGTTCGCCGACAGCCCCTGCATCGGGGTGATCGGCGGCTATCTCGACATCGATATGTTCCAGCGCCGGCATTCCCTGCCGCATGCACGTGTCGACGGTATACCTGTTGTCGAGCTGAGCGGCAGCAACAGTCAGATTCATGTGGCGCAGACAGCAGACGAGGCCGTGCGCCTTGCCCAGAAGTTGCACGAGAACCTCGCCACTTCGCCGGAGACTCCGCTCAGTTCCGGGTGAACCGCTGTAGCTGTCCCGAATCTCCCGATCTCTCGTGCAGCTGAGCCCTCAGGAGGAGAAGTTTCGCCATGACCATCATCAACGACGGCTTCGCTACCGCTCCCAGTCGCACGCTCTGCGAGGTCGTCCTGCCGGACGCCATCCGCGACATTATGGCACGAGAACTTGCCGCGCTTCCTGACCCGACCCGCAACATCGACCGGGCGATGGCTCGCTGTTACCAGATCTTTGCCGGTCTGCCGGTCGCACTCCTCCAGCAGCTGCTGGACTTCGGTCGGCATTCGGACACCTCAGGCGTGAGCGTCGTCCGCAATCTGCCGGTCGATGCGAACGTGCCGGCGACACCGACCGATGGCGGTCCGAGCCGTGAGAAGAGCAGCTTTGTCACCGAAGGGGTCCTGCTCGGGCTCAGCGGTCTGCTTGGTGAGCCGGTTGGTTTTCTCACCGAGAAGAACGGCCGTCTGATCCATGACGTGATCCCGGTCCGAACCGGGGCGGCCACCCAGACCAACCAGAGTTCGACCACCTTCCTCAACTTCCACAACGACATCGTCTACGACGCCATCGGCCGCTACGACCTCAGTAATCCGGACTTCCTGGTACTGATCTGCGTCCGCGCCGACCATCAGGGCATCGCACGTACGTATTACGCTGACGCCCGGGACGTCTCCCGGGCGCTGGACGCGACATCGCTGGAGATCCTACGCAGCCCGGTCTTCCGGCTCAACGCCCCCGGCAGCTACGTTCGCGACGTTGCCGGCGGCGTTGACACGCTTTCCGAGCCGGTTCCGATAATCAGTGGTCCGGATGCCGTTCCGGAAATCTCTGTATCGGCGAACGGCGTGCGCGGGATGACAAGCGCTGGGCAGGCAGCTCTCGATCGCCTGCAGGCGGCGTGCCGGGAGACGGCGCACGAGGTTTTCCTGCGACCGGGCCAAGCTTTATTGATCAATAATCGCAAGGGCCTGCACGCCCGATCGCAGTTCACACCCCGTTACGACGGCCAGGACCGGTGGCTTCAGCGTACTTACATCCGGCGCAGCCAGTGGAGTATCCGCTATCGGGCTACGCCCGGCAGCCGCCGGATTCACTTCTGATCCGAACCGCGAGAGTTCGTATCGGGTCTGAATCTCGCAGACCGTCGCGTGGACCCGGCGGGTCATGCGGGGTTCGCCGACATGGCCGACTCGGTCTCGACCTCCGCGCAGACGAGATCCTCGTAGGTTTCACGTCGCCGGATCAGCCGGACGCCTCCACCGTCGACCAGCACTTCCGCCGGGCGGGGAAGGCTGTTGTAGTGGCTTGCCATCGTCATGCCGTAAGCGCCGGCGGTGAACACGGCGAGAACATCCCCGGCCGCCAGCGGTGGAAGGAGCCGGTCTTTGGCAAGGTAGTCACTGGACTCACACAGCGGACCCGCGACGTCATATCGCCGGAGGCCCGGTTGGTCATGGTAGGTGGTACGGCTCACCGGGCACAGGCCGTCTCGCGGACGGACCGGCCACATGAAATGAAACGTGTCGTAGAAGGCGGTCCGGATCAAGTGACTCATTCCGGCATCGGCAATCGCGACGTTCTGGACGCCGGAAGTCTTCAGGTAGCGCACCCGGGTCAGCAACACACCGGCGTTGGCGGCGATCGAGCGACCCGGTTCCAGCACCACCCTGCCGCCGGCGGCCACGAAGGAGCGTAGTTTCGGTGTGATCACGGCGGCGAAGTCCGACCAATCCGGGACGCCGGATCCATCATAGTCCGCAGGGAAACCGCCACCGATGTTTATCGCCGGAACCGGGGCACCATCGGCCATCAGCTTCTCGGCGACAGCCAGCACCTTGTCCACGGCCTCCCCGTAGGCCTCCGGGTGAAAGATCGGAGATCCGAGATGGAAATGCAGGCCTTCCGGCCGCAGCCATTCATGAGCTACAGCAAGCAGGTACACGTCGCGCACCTGCTCAAGATCAATTCCGAACTTGCCGCCGCGACGTCCGGTCGTCGTCTTGGCCGGGGTGCGCGAACCCACTGCGACGTCCGGATTGACCCGTACCGCGGCTCCCGCCTGGATCTGGCATTCGGCGGCCGCCCGGCCAAGTGCCCTCATCTCGCCGTCGGACTCCACGTTCACGCAGCGGATGCCAGACCGCACCGCGTAGCGCAGTTCGTCGTCGGACTTGCCCACGCCAGCAAAGACGATGCGGTCGGCGGGCACCTGGGCCAGCAGTGCCCGGTAGAGTTCGCCGCCGCTCACCACATCTACACCCGCTCCTGCCTGCGCCAGATCCCGCAGGAGGTGGACGTTGCTCAACGCCTTGACCGAAAAACAGATCAGCGGCGCGAGTTCAGCGAAGGCGTCGGCCACCTGCCGCAGGTGCGTGACAAGAGTGCCGTGGGAGTAGACGTAGACCGGGGTACCGAAACGGGCTGCGACGTCCTCCACGGCGACGTCCTCCACGTACAGCACGCCGTCGCGATACGTGAAGCGATCCATGAAGCCTCCCGAATGATGAGCCACGCAGCACGACGATCAGCGGACGTTCCTGTTCGTCGGCGGAGAGCAGGTGGAAGTGCCCGGGCGAGGTGGTCGGGTCCACTGTTCGACCCACCGGCGACCAGGGGTGCAGGTCCAGCGCCGACCGGCACAGGATACCGGGCAACCCGCGGACCTCGGTGCGGCGGGCCGCAGCCCGAGCCTTACGCGTTCGGCAGACGACTTTCGAAACACGCCCCAGGGGTGATTTGGTATGGGTAGACCTGAGAGACCGTTGGACGCGACCAGCGGTCCGATCGCCGCGTTCGCTCATGATCTGCGTGCGCTGCGGAATCGGGCAGGCAATCCAAGCTACCGGGAGCTCGCACGCACTGCGTTGTTCGCGCCGTCAGTACTGTCCAGCGCAGCCAGTGGTTATCGGCTGCCCACACTTGCGGTGACGCTGGCGTTCGTGTCCGCATGCGGTGGAAATCGCGAGGCCTGGGAACGGCGCTGGCGAAGCATCGCCGGGCAAGCCGCCATGGCGTCCGGACCCCAGGACGGCCGGGTGCCGGCTGTTTCGTCGGCTGACAGCCCCCTGCACCTGACCGGGGTGCAGGGGGCCACGGATGCGGTGACCCGGCTCGCCCGTCCCGCTCAACTGCCAATGGCCTTGAGCACCTTTGTCGGCCGCGCGCAGGCATTGGCCGACGCGTCCCGGCTGATCGGCCTTGCCGGACAGGTCAGGGTACCTCTGCTGGTCAGCGGGCCGATCGGGAGCGGCAAGATGGCGTTCGCGCTCCGACTGGCCCACACGGTGTCCGCCGGGTTCCCGGACGGCCAGCTCTACGCTGATCTCGACAGCCGCGACGGTGGCGAGCAGTCCGCAGGCAGCGTCGACAATATCGTGCGCGGTTTTCTGCATGCTCTGGGAGTGCCCGTTCATCTCGTGCCGGGCAACCCGATGCAGCAGCTCGGTCTGTATCGATCGCTGCTCGCCCAGCACAGGCTGTTCGTCCTACTGGCGAACGTCCGGGACGAGCACCAGGTCCGGCCGCTGCTGGGACAGGCCGCGCACAGCCAGGTCGTGGTGACCAGCAGGGCGCGACTGCTCGGGCTGGACGACATGCACCGGATCGATTTGGATACGTTCACCCGGACGGAATCGGTGACATTGATCGGCCGGCTTGCCGGCGCGGCACGGGTGCGGACGGAGTATGACGCCACCGATGCCATCGCTGAGCTGTGCGGGGATCTGCCGCTCGCCGTCAACATCATCGGTAGGAGGATCGCAGCTCGGCCGGAGTGGACCATCGCCTACACCGCCAGCCAACTCGCCGACCGCGACGTCGCGCTGGACAGGCTCAGCATCGGCGACGTGAACGTGCGGGACCGGTTCGCCTCGGCGTACCAGCTGCTGTCGCCGGCAGGGCGGGCGGTGGTCCATCACCTCGGTCTGCATGAGGCCGGATGGACGACGGCGATCGGCGTCGCCGCTGGCACGGGCATACCGATCGAGTCGGCGGACGAACTGCTGGAGTCGATGGTGAACGTCGGCTTGTTGCGGCGGGCCAATGTCGCCGGGCGCTACCGCGTACCGAGGTTGGTCAGCGTGTTCGCCATGGATGTGCAACGGGACGCAGAGCGGCCCGCGCCGGTCATCGCGTCCAACATTGATTGTTCGAGTCCAGCTATTCTTCCGGTCAACGTCACGCGCGGCTTGACTGATTCACGAATCAGTCAAGCCGTTATCTGCGCATAACGGTCCGGCAGGAAACGCAGACCGGTCTCACCGGGGACGGCGGACGGCGACCAGCGGGTGCCGGCATATGCGTTCACCAGGTATCGGAAAGACGCCCGACGGCGACGTGGAGGACAGCGTGCGACGTACAGCAACCCGACGACATTATCTCATGGTCAGACCGACGTATTTCGACGTCGAGTACTCGATCAATCCATGGATGGATCCCCGGAAACCAACCTTCACCGAGGTCGCCGTCGCCCAGTGGGAGTGGCTGCGTGATCTCTACCTCGACCTGGGCCACCGGGTGGAACAGCTCGAACCACGACCCGGCCTGCCGGACATGGTCTTCGCGGCCAACGGGGCGACCGTCGTGAACGGCCAGGTGCTCGTCGCGCGCTTTCGCCACACCTACCGCTGCCCGGAGTCCGCCGCCTACCTGCGCTGGTTCCGGGAAAACGGGTATCATGATGTCCGGCAGGCGCAGTGGATCAATGAGGGCGAGGGCGACTACCTGGTTGCCGGATCGCGGATTCTGGCCGGCTCGGGTTTCCGGACCAACGCGGTGTCCCATACCGAGACCCAGGAGTTCTTCGGTGTGCCGGTGGTCGGGCTGACGCTGGTGGATCCGTGCTATTACCACCTGGACACGGCGCTCGCCGTACTGGACGACGACACGGTCATGTACTACCCGAGGGCGTTCTGCGCAGACAGCCGCCGGCTGCTCGAAGAGCTCTACCCGGACGCCATCACGGCATCCGACGGTGACGCCACGGCGTTCGGCCTCAACGCCGTCTCCGACGGACAGCACGTGGTGCTGCCCCAGGCCGCCACCGGGCTGATCGCCCAGTTGCGCGAGCACGGCTTCGAGCCGATCGGGGTGGACCTGTCCGAACTGCTCAAGGCCGGCGGCAGCGTCAAGTGCGCCACGTTGGAGCTGCGCGCCGGATCGGCCGGATCGACGGGATAGGCCGGATAAGAGGAGCAGTGCGGCTTCCGCCCGTGGCCGCGCGAGTACGCTGTGAGCTCAGCCGGCGGGACGTCGTGATGTGACTGAAATGTGACTGAAAGGGGAGGCAGCATGGTGGAGAAAATCCAACAGGGCAGGGCGCAGTCGTTGCGAGCGCTGCACGACAGCGGGGTGCTGATACTGCCGAACGCGTGGGATGCCGCCAGTGCCGCGCTGATCGCGCAGGCAGGCGCGCAGGCGATAGCCACGACGAGCGCGGGCATCGCCTGGTCGGTTGGCCGGCCCGACGGGCACGGCCTGACCCGGGCCGAAATGATCGAGCAGGTTCGGCGGATCGTCGCCGCGGTGGACATCCCGGTCACCGCCGACGTGGAAGGGGGATATGGCCTCGGCCCCGACGATGTCGAGGCGACAGTGGGAGCGGTCGTCGGTGCCGGTGCGGTCGGGGTGAACATCGAGGATTCGCAGGCTCCCGGTGGTCCGCTGTTCGACGCTGCCGCACAGGCCGAGCGACTGCGGGCCGGCCGGGCCGCAGCGGCGCGGTCGGGACTACCGGAGTTGTTGATCAATGCGCGGACCGACGTCTTTCTGTTCAACGTCGGTGCGCCTGAGGGGCGGTTGGCCGACGTGCTTGCCCGGTCGTCGGTTTACGCCGAGGCAGGTGCGGACTGCCTCTTCGTGCCGGGCCTGATCGACCTTGATGTCGTGGCCTCGCTGGTGAAGGCGTCACCGTTGCCGATTAACGTGATGGTCGGGCCGGGCGCGCCGACCATCGCCGAGTTCGAGTCGGCGGGCGTGCGCCGAGTGAGCGTCGGCACCGGCATCAGCCAGGCGGCCTACTCCGTCGCTCAGCGTGCGGCCAGCGAGCTGCTCACCAAGGGCACCTACACCGAACTCGACGGATCCCTCGACTTCGGCGGCATCAACGGTATGTTCAGCCGATAATCGACTTGGCCGGGGATTGATTGTTCATTTCGGTCAACACTGCCGGTCAACGAGCGCTTCTGTTGAAATCGAGTCATGGCGCAGAAGAGCAGAGCGAAGAATTCGACAGAAGCGGATACTCCAGCGGGAGTTTTCGCGACCATCCGTGCAACACCGCCATCGGTCAGGTACTTGCTGGGCGGCGTACTGATCAATCAGTTGGGCGCATTTGTACAGACATTTTTGGTGCTGTATCTGGCAGTTCGCGGATTCTCCATCGAGCAGGCCGGCATCGCGCTGACGGCATACAGCGTGGGCGCGGTGTGCGGCACGCTACTGGGTGGCGAGCTGACCCACCGGATCGGTCCGCGGGCGACCATCGCCGGCTCGATGCTGACCTCATCCATGATCGTAGGACTCATTCCGTGGCTGAGCAGTCCGGCGCGCTTCGGTCTCCTGGTCGCCGCCGTCGCCCTGGCCGGCCTGGTCACCCAGTCCTACCGGCCCGCGGCTGCGGTGCTGCTCAGTGAGCTCATGCCCGAAGAGCACCGCGTCATGGCGTTCTCGATGATGCGGACGGCGCTGAACATCGGCGCCGCACTGGGTCCGCTGATCGCAGCCGGGCTGATCCTGCTCAACTGGGATCTGCTCTTCTGGCTCGATGCGGGTACCGCGTTCGCGTACGCGGTACTCGCACGCACCTTCCTGCCGGATATGCCGGCCGCGGCGGCGCAGGAGAAGCCGACCGAAGACAAGCGGTCCGCGTACGGTGTGCTGTTGCGTGACCGCAACTACCTGCTTTTCCTGGCCTCGGTACTGCTCGGTTCCATGATTTATGTGCAGTACATGGTCGCACTGCCGCTCAAGATCACCGCCGATGGGCATTCGGCCGCACTGTACAGCGTGGTGCTCGCCACGTCTTCGCTCACCGTGGTCCTGTGTGAGCTGAAGATCACATTCTATGTCAAGAACTGGCGGCCGAACCTCGTGGGTGCCTTTGGTACCGCGCTGATGGGCGTCGGTCTCGCCGCGTACGGACTCGCTACCCGCTCGGTCGTTCTGATCATTCTCAGCACCGTGGTGTTCGTCTTCGGTGTGATGATCAATGGGCCGACGATGTTCGCACACCCGGCTACGTTCCCGGCGACGGTGAAGGCTCGGTACATCGGCGCGCACTACGCGACATTCGGACTCGGTCTGGCACTCGGGCCGACTCTCGGCGTGCTTGCCTGGCAGAGTCTGGCCAACGGTGTCTGGCCGGTGTGCGGTGGTATCGGCGTGATCGCCGCGTTGTGCGCGTTGGTGGGCATGCGGGAGAACGAGCGGCATGCACATCCCCGTCCGGCCCAGCCGGAAACGCTGCGGCGAAGCGACGAGACCGTTGACTACGCCACGATCGACGAGGTGCCGTCGGCAGCCCGTGGCTAGGATTTTCTGAATGAATAGCATGCCGAATAACGCCGCCCGTCACGGGCGGCGTTATTCGTGTCCGACCAGGTTCGTGAATTTGGTTGTCTCCGGCGATCAATCCTGTCGAACAATGATTGGGTCGGCTTGAATTGTGAGGTACCGGCGAACTGAGTTCGGCCGGCGCAGCAGAATAGGACTGCGACGATCGGAGTGGGATTTTGATAGACCAAGAGGTCGACGTACTGGCGATCGGAGCCGGACCGGCAAACCTGGCGTTGGCGATCGGCATCGAGGAGTCCGGTGTACGGGAGCTGGCCGAGAACACCCTGTTGCTGGAGCAGTATCCCGACGTCAAATGGCAGCGGAACCTGCTGCTGCCGTGGGCGCGCAGTCAGGTGTCATTCCTGAAGGATCTGGTGACTCTGCGAAACCCCAGGAGTCGGTTCACCTTCCTGAGTTTTCTGCACGAGCAGGGCCGTCTGGACGAGTTCGTGAACCTGGGCACGTTCAACCCGTTCCGCTGGGAACTGTCCGGCTATCAGCAATGGGTCGCGGACTCCCTGGAGCATGTCCGCGTCCGCTACGGCGCCCGCGCCGAGCGGGTCGAACCCAGGCGGGGCGGCGACGGCACGGTCCTCGGGTGGACGGTCACCCTCGCCGGCGGCGGCACCGTCCGTTGCCGCGACCTGGTCATCGGCACCGGCCGCGACCCGTACGTCCCCGACGTCTTCCGCGAGCTGCCTGCCGACCGGGTGATCCACAGTACCGGGTACTCCACGCGGATCGCGCAACTGCCGACTGATCGTCCGCTGCGGGCCGTGGTGGTTGGCGGTGCACAGAGCGCGGCGGAGATGTTCATGGCGTTGCACCAGGACCTTCCGCTGAGCCAGCCGACCCTCCTGGTGCGCTCGGTCGGCCTGCAGAATTACCAGACCAGCAAGTTCGTCAACGAGCTGTTCTTCCCCTCCTTCGTGGACGAGTTCTTCGACAGCGGCCGTGAGACCCGCGCGGAGATCCTCGACGAAATGCATCTGACCAACTACGCCGGGTTGGCTGCGCCCTTCGTCGACGAGCTGTACTCGATGCTCTACCAGCAGAAGATGCTGGGCCGCCGGCGATCCGTCGTGCGAGCCATGATCGAGGTCGTCGGCGCCCGCGTCGACGGCGACGAGGTGGCCCTGGACCTGCGGGACCGTAGGAGCGGCAAGATCGAGTCGCTGCGCGCTGACCTGGTGCTGCTCGGGACCGGATACGAACCGGAAATGCCCGCGCTGGTGCGGGATCTCGCACAGCGGCTGGGGCTGGATGACATCGCGGTCAGCAGGCGCTACCGCGTCGACCTGGACGATTCGGCGTGGGGCGCGGTGTACCTGCAGGGCGTCAACGAACAGACCCATGGCATTTCGGACTCGTTGATCAGCGTGCTCGCCCACCGCTCCCAGGACATCATCGCCGACCTGCTCGACCGGCGCGCGGCGCCGGTGGCGTGGAGCGCGTGATGGAGATCCGCAGGTTGGACCGAGCGAATCTGACCCGTGCCTACGGTCTGGACTCGGCACGGCTGTTGCCCTGGCCTGTGCTGAACGCGCCGTTCGAAGGCGCCTGGTGCGTGCTGCGGCCAGGCGACGTGTCGACCGCGCACACCCACCACGAGCACGAAATCTTCATCGCCATGAGGGGTCGCTCGACCCTGGTGGTCGACGACGAGCGGCATGAGTTCACCGAAGGCGACATCGCGCATCTGCCCCCCGAATGCATCCATCAGGTGGTCAATGACGATGCCGAGGACTTCGAGTACTACGGCATCTGGTGGGACAGCGCCATGTCGGTGAAGTTCATCGGGTCGCTCGAGGGCCAAAGGCGATGCGATCGTGGTTCTATCGCATCGCCGGAGGCCGAACTCTCCGGGTCGCTTGAGGGGCAAGTACCGTGACCGGGCGGGTGGTGGTGATCTCGCCCGCGCCCACCGCAAACGGCGACCTGCATCTGGGTCACCTGGCAGGTCCGTTCCTGGCGGCCGATGTGTACACCCGGTACAGCCGCGCGGTAGGCCGCGAGGCGCTGCTGGGCACCGGCGTCCAGGACACCCCGACCTACGTGGTGACCACGGCCCACCGACTGGGCACGACACCGGCGGAGCTGGTGGCCCGCTCGACGCGGGACGTGCGGGCGACCCTGGCGGCCATGGGCATCGCGATCGACGGGTTCACCGGGGTCGAGGAACGGTTCATCAAGGTGGTCCGGGGCTTCATGGAGCGGCTGCACGCCGCCGGTAAGTTCCGACTCGAGACGATGATGTTCCCGTACTCGCCGCGCACCGGACAGTACCTGGTGGACGGGTACGTGCGTGGCGGTTGCCCGATCTGTCTGGCCGACGGATGCGCCGGGCTCTGCGAGAGTTGTGCCCATCCGATCGCCGCGGGCGACCTCATCAACCCGCGATCAACCATGTACCCCGACGATCCGGTGCAGTTGCGTGCGGCGCAGGTCCTGGTGCTGCCCATGGAGGAGTACCGGGGTAAAATACGCGACCACTTCGCCGACCACTGCTCGATGATGCGTCCGCACATGGCGCAGGCGGTCGCGGACATGGTGTCCCGGCCGTTGCCGGACTTTCCGGTCACCTATCCGATCTCCTGGGGTATCCCCGCGCCCTTTCCCGAGGTCGCCGGGCAGGTGATCAACCCGAATGCCGAGCCGATGGCCTGGAGCATGTACTGCTCCGCACTGTCCGCCGAGCGCCGAGGCGCGGTGCTGGCCGGCGACGACGAACTGTGGCTGACCGGGGCCGGCTCGTCGGTGGTCTATTTCCTCGGCTTCGACAACATCTACCCGTTCGCGATCGCCGGGACCGCGATGCTGCTGGCGCACGACGGTCGCTACGACCTGCCGGCACGTTTCCTCACCAACGAGTTCTACGAGTTGGACAATGCAAAGTTCTCCACCAGCCGCGGTCATGCGGTGTGGGGCCGGGAGCTGGCGGCCGAGGTGCCCCGGGACCTGATCCGGTTCCATCTGGCCGCGACCAGCCCGGAATTCCAACGCACCGATTTCAGCCGCGAGGCGTTGGTCCGGGTCACCCGGTCGCGTCTTGTCGAGCCGTGGAACCGGGTGGCGGCCAGGGTGGACGAGTGGGTCGACCGGGGGCCGCTGGCGGTGTCGCAGCGGTCCAGGGCATCGGCCGCCCGCATCATCGAACGCGTCACCGGCTCCTACGAGCTTTCCCGGTTCAGCCTCAACCGGGCGGCCGAGACGCTCGCCGAACAGCTGTCCCGGTTGGACCGGTGGGCGCCGGGCCCGGCGGACAGCGGTGATTTCTGCCACGAGGTTGACATGCTCCTGCGCTGTGCGGCGCCCATCCTGATCGACCTGGCCCGGCAGGCGTTACCCGACACCTTGATCCCAATCGCCGGCCCGACGGCCACCGAGATCGCGCCCAGGCGCATGCCCCGGCTGCGCGAACGGGCGCAGTGAGATGCCAGCCGATGCCCGGCACGTCCTCATCGTCGGAGCGGGTGTCACCGGCCTGCTGACCGCGATCCGGTGTGCACTGGCAGGCCATCGGGTGACCGTGCTGGATCGGGGTGCCGTCCCCAATCCGATGTCCAGTTCGTTCGATCAGC
>NZ_CAUVXL010000149.1:0-3987 GCF_963555915.1 Protofrankia sp. Cas4 | reverse complement strand
TTCGACATCGCCCTCGCGTGCAGGCCGGCTTCGCCACCCGGCTGGTCACCGCGCTTCGCGCGGCCCCCGGCTATCTGCCCATCAGGCCACCGATTGCCACTCGCAGCACTCCGGGGAACAGCCGCTGACCAAGCGCCACCGGCCCCGCGACACCTGGAAAGATCCAGAAACGGTTCCTGTCGAGACCACGTTCGATCGCGGCGACCGCGGCCACCGGTGTCATCATCGTACGCTGTGAGACCGCCTTCGCCGCGGGCATGTCGTCGAGCATCGGGGTCGCCACCGCCGGCGGACAGACACAGCTGACCTTTACACCAGTCCCGCGAAGTTCATGCCGCAACGTCTGGGCGTAAATGATCAGCGCCGACTTGGTTGCGCCGTAGGGACCGTGCTGCGGCACCGGCAACCAACCGAGAATCGACGAGAAAAGAACGATCATGCCCGACCCCTGCGCGAGATACCCGGGTAGCGCGGCTGTCACCGTGTTGACCGTGCCCTGGTAATTCACCGCCATGATCCTCGCGTGCACGGCCGCGGGAGTCTCGACGATCCTGCCCGTGTGCCCGATCCCAGCGGCAGTCACAAGCAGATCGTGGCTCTGCGCGGTCACAACAGCAGCCATGGCGTCCGCGTCGGTGACATCGACGGTATGAGTCGTCACTTTTCCAGGACCGGCATCCTTGAAGACCTTGAGGCCGGCTTCGTCCCAATCGACCGCAATCAGGTCTATGCCGCGCCTGACCAGACGAAGGGCGAGGAGCTGTCCCATTCCGCTTCCGGCACCGGTCACCAGGGCCCGATGAACCTCGTACTTCGCTGTCATCGGTTACTCACCAGGATTCCTGTTGATGCCATTTCGCATACCAGTTTCCTCAATCGAGTAGACATGTATCTCCGGTACTCCTACCCGGCACGCAACCTCATATCGGTAAAGCAAACATCCGGTGACCGTACCAGCGGCCGCCACAGGTTAGTCTTGGTATGGCAGAATCGTTACCTGCGGCGAGTCCGGATCCAACCCCGGCAGGCCGGATCGCCGACCGACAGAAAGCCTTTACCAACGAAGAACGGCCCACAGGCTCAAGGTATTGCGTCGCCTGCTAGAAGTCGAGCAGACACTCGGGCAGGCCGGACGGAACCAGAACGAGGATGCGCCGTCACGGCTGGGGAGGACGACCCGCGGATTACCGAGGAAGAAAGCGTGGAGTTACATCGGTAATGTTGTGAAACCCCACTGCCGTAGGGGTTTGATGATCGAACCGTCGCAACCCTACGAGTTCTTCCTCGGTAAGAAGAGCTGGCGGCTTGTCTGCATTTGACGACCGCTTCACCGTTGGCCTGGGAGGTGCAGCGCGGCGGTGTGATCAGACCGTGGCCCGGCGGATCGTGGTGAGTCCACCGGCGAAGAGCGTGGCCGTGAGGGCGGCGAGTACGCCGGTCAGCCCGGCGGCGCGCAGGGCGCTGAAGAAGTGGCCGATGCCTGGCCAGGCATGGGTCCAGGTGGCGATGAGTGTGGCGGCGAGCAGCACGGTGATCTGGCCGGCGATGAAGGCGACCAGGCCGGTGACGTTCCAGCGGCGGTAGACGATACCGAACCACATGCCGTAGACGAACAGCAGCGCCAGGCCCACGAACGAGGTCAGCCAGGTGAGATACCACGGCCCGGCGAGGATGTAGGTCACCCGGAAGAAGTGCAGGGTCACGCCCCATCCGCCGGTGGCCCGCTCGATGGCCTGTAGCACGGTGAGAGCGAGTCCGTAGACGGCGGCGAGGACGACAGCGAGGCCGGCGGTCCCGAGGTAGTAGCAGCGCCGGCTGACTCCGAGGGCGAGTCCGAACGGCAACGACCGGGAGGTGCTGAGCAGCCCGCAGAGGAAGATGTAGGTGTAGATCGAGGCTAGCCCGCCGGTGTGGTTGCCCGGGGTCTCGGCGGCGACGACCAGGTTGACGGCGAAGCTGAACGCCAGGATGGCCCAGGGCAGCACCACGTAGATGACCCGTTGGATGAGGTGGTAGCGGGCAACGTTGATGACAGTGAGCCAGCTGGTCATGCGCTCGTCCTCTCCTGCGGCTCCTCGGCGGCCCGGCCCGAGGCGTGGACCATCACCTGCTGCAGTGACAGGGATTCCACGCTGAGGTGCAGGTCGCGGGCGCGAATCCGGTCGCCGTCATCGAGGGCCCCGGCGACGACGACAGACTCCTGGGAGGCGATCTGGCGGCGGTCCCAGGTGGGGCGGCCGGCGACGAGATCCTCCACCGCGGCGGTCGGGCCGCTCACGGTCGTGAACGCGCCGCGAATGTCGTCGGCGGCGGCGTCGAGGATGACCCGCCCTCGGTCGATCATCACCACCCGTTCCAGCAGCCCGGCGACCTCGTTGATCAGGTGGGTGGACAGCAGCACCGTACGGGGGTGCTCGGCGTACTCGACGAGCAGCCGGTCGTAGAACAGCTGGCGGGCGACCGCGTCGAGACCGGCGTAGGGCTCGTCGAACAGCGTCACCTCGGCCCGTGCCGCCAGGCCGATCACAATGCTCAGCGCCGAACGCATCCCCCGGGAGAGCCGCTTGATCGCCCGGTCGGTCGGCAGGTCGAACTCGCCGGTCAGCGTCTCGGCCAGCTCACCACTCCAGTTGGGATAGAACCATGACGCCACCTTCAGGGCGTGGCCGACCGTGAAGTCGGGGAAGACTTGATCTTCGCGAACGAACACCATGCGGCGCAGGATGGCGTCGTTCTCGATCGGGCTGGCGCCCAGCACCAGGACCTGCCCGGCCGAGGGGCGCTCCTGGGCGGCGACGATGCGCAACAGGGTGGTCTTGCCGGCGCCGTTGCGACCCAGCAGCCCGGTGATGGACGGCCCTTCGATGTCGAGCGTGACGTCGTGGAGGGCGAGGTGGTTGCGGTAGCGGCGGGTCAGGCCGGTCACCGAGATCGTCGCCGTCACAGCGTGATACCTCCCTGGGCGTGGATGGCTTCCTGGATCAGCGCCACCAGCGCGTCGGCGTCGATCCCGAGCCGGTGGGCCTCGGCGACCAGCGGCTGCACGTAGCGCTCGGCGAACCGCTTGCGGCGCTCCTCGAGCAGTCGCTCGCGGGCGCCGGCCGCCACGAACATGCCGATCCCCCGACGCTTCTCCAGCAGCCCGTCGTCGGTCAGTCGGTTGATGCCCTTGGCCGCGGTGGCCGGGTTGATCCGGTGGTAGGCGGCCAGTTCGTTGGTCGACGGCACCCGTTCGCCCTCCGCGAGCGCACCCTCGGCGATCTCCTCGGCCAGCCGCTGCGCGATCTGGGCGAACAGCGGTGTCCCGTCATCGAGCACATCCACTCCCCGGGGGCCGGCGATGCCTATGCTCGTCGGTTAGTTACAGAACTAACGTACTGGGGAAGCGAGATCTGTCAAGGGCGGACGATCGATCGGCACAGACCGCGACCCCCGCCACGAGCGGGCGTTGCCTCGCCTGCGGGGGTGTCGGGCGAGGGCCGGCCCTCGGCCGGGAGACGGAGCGTGGCACGGCCGGGGGCCGTGATCCGACCTGGTCGCCCTTGCATGAGGTCGGACCTTGTATCCGATCCTGCCCGTTGTGGCGGTGTTGACTCCTGGCCGATCGTGTGACGGTGCGCCGCGATGGGCGATCGCTACCGGTAGCGGTGGGTCGTCAGGTGGTGTTGAAGCAGCCGTCGAACTCGAAGACCGGATTGATGACGTTCGTACCGGTGGCGGTCGCGATGGTGAGGGGGCCGACGAGTTTCGCGGGACCGCTGGCCATGTAGCAGCCGTTGGAACGGGCCTGGACGTCGTACTTGCCGTTCTGGGCCTTGCCGGTCGTGTCGGTCCAGGCAACCATGCAGCTCCAGTCGCTACCGGCGCCCTGATCGGCCACGGTCGGGCCGCCGTTGTCCGGCCCGGTGGGGTTGCCGCGGTGACAGGTCGCTGTGGCGGCGACCGCGGCCGCGGTGAGGCCGGGATGGCCGAGCAGGGCCTGCTGCT
>NZ_CAUVXL010000148.1:0-11437 GCF_963555915.1 Protofrankia sp. Cas4 | reverse complement strand
CACACAGTGGTCCCCGGCGAGGCCTACCACCACGATGGTGGCGATTTCACGTGTCATGAGAATCGTGTGGAGTTCGGTCGCCTGTGCGGTGTCGGTGAGCGGATCCCGGACGGTGAATCCCGAGTAGCCGTTCTCACCGCCTGTCCCCTTGCGAACCACGGTTCCCTCAACCCGCAACGCCGGATGCAGTCGTGCGCCCACGGTTTCCCGTACGCAATGCGGTGGCCAGATGCCTCCGCCGGTGGAGAAGTGCGGGGTGGTGGGTGGATGCCAGTCCTGGGTGTACACCACCGGTGAACCTGCGGCCACCGCTTGTTCGATCTCGGCATTGACGGTCGGTATGAGCTCCTGCCCACCGGGGACGTACAGACTCCCGGCTGGCGCGGCGAAGTCGTTCTGCATGTCGATCACGAGGAGGGCGACGCCTGGTCGGTATCTCTCGGTCACAGGTTCGGTCATAGGTCGATTTTGGGGCTTCGCTCCGGATTTGGCGCGCCAGGGCCGGGCTCGCGATGGGCCGGGCCGGGCTCGCGATGGGCCGGGCTACAGTGGGCGGGTGCGTAGCAGAGACTACGGGCCTGACGTGCTGGCGCAGCAGAAACGCGCACGGCCTGCGCCACCGCCCACGGTGGAGGCCGAGCGGGAGCTGGTCGTCGAGGATGTCGCGACCGGCTTCTGCGGCGCGGTCGTCGAGGTGGAGGCCGGTGGTGTGGTGCTGGAGGACCGTCATGGTCGGCGTCGGGCCTTCCCGCTCGACCCCGGCGCCTTCCTGCTGGACGGCCGGCCGGTCACGCTGATCCGGCCCCAACGGTCGGCGCCCGCGGGCCCTGCCCGCACCGCGTCGGGGTCCGTGGCCGTTCATGACCACCGGGCGCGGGTCGCGCAGGCGAGCCGGATCTACGTGGAGGGGCTGCACGACGCAGCGCTCGTCGAGCGTATCTGGGGAGATGACCTTCGGGTGGAAGGCGTCGTCGTCGAATCTCTCGACGGAGTAGACGATCTTCCCGCGGTCGTCGCGTCGTTCCGGCCGGGGCCGTCACGCCGGCTCGGGGTGCTCGTCGACCACCTGGTCGCCGGTTCCAAGGAGAGCCGGATCGCCGCGTCTGTGACCTCGCCGCACGTGCTGGTGACCGGGCATCCCTACATCGACATCTGGCAGGCGGTGAAGCCGGCCTCCGTGGGGATCGCGGCGTGGCCGCGGGTGCCCCCGGGCGAGCCGTGGAAAGAAGGCGTGTGTCGTGCCCTCGGAGTCGCCGAACCCGTGGACATGTGGCGTCGGGTGCTTGCTGGCGTGCATTCCTACACCGATGTCGAAGTGGGTCTTCTCGGCGCGGTCGAACGTCTCATCGATTTTGTGACCGCGGAGACCGTGTGACGATGGATCCTCGGTAGATGCCTTCTCGGTCGCGGGCGTTCGCGATGGTCCTCGCGGCCGCCGTGCTCCTCTTGGTCGGCCTTGCGGCTCGTGGCGTGTCATCGCCATCTCGCGGGTCCGGTGCCCCGCCGCAGACGGACGCCGCCGTTGTCGGGCTGGCGCTGTCGGCGGGTCAGGACCGGCTACGGGGACGCACGATCCTGCTGGACCCCGGACACAACGGTGGTAACGCGGCGGCCGCCGCGGTCATCTCCCGCAAGGTGGACGCGGGTGGTGCGGAAAAAGAGTGCGACACCGCCGGCGCCGAGACCAACGATGGATACCCCGAACATGCGTTCGCCTTTGACGTCGCGATCCGGGCAGCTGCGCTGCTACGCGGACGCGGCGCCACGGTTGTGTTGACCCGACCGGACGACTCCGGGGTCGGCCCGTGCATCAACGAGCGGGCGCGGATCGGCAACGACGTCCATGCCGATGCGGCGGTGTCCGTGCACGCCGACGGCGGGCCGCCAACCGGTAGCGGCTTTCACATCATCGCCCCGAGCCTTGGCCCCGACGGCGCCAACGCCGTGATTCTCGCTCCGTCGGCACGTCTGGCGGACGCGCTGCGGATCGGGTTCGAACATGACACCGGCGAACCGCGGGCCGACTACGTTGCCGACGCGGGGTTGTCATTCCGTGCGGACCTCGGTGGGCTGAACCTGTCACGGGTGCCGAAGGTGTTCATCGAATGCGCCAACATGCGCAACCCGGCCGATGCCACGCGGGTCTCGGACGCCACCTGGCGTCAGCACGCCGCACAGGGTGTCGCCGACGGCATCACGCTCTTTCTCCCGGCGCCACCGTCCTGAACGGCTGTTCGGGCGAGGGAGGCCGTCTGGTTCAGCCGTCTGGTTCAGTCGGTGACCGTGATCGCGTGCTCCGGGCAGGCCTCGGCGCCCTTGCGTGCCTGATCCTGTAGGTCCGCGGGTACTTCCGGGTTGGTGATCAGGCAGTAGCCGTCCTCGAGCTCGTAGACGTCCGGTCCGTGGACGTTGCATTGGCCGTGGCCGGCGCACACGGACGGGTCGACGCTGACGCGCATGTGTCCTCCTGTCGATCGGATGGGTCTGATTCGACGGGTCAGATCGGACGGGTCAGATCGGACGGGTCAGACCCGATGGGTGCTGTCATGCATACGGGCAGAGGCATTGTCGCACGCCCTCGGTCGGGTGGCGCCAATGGTGTGTGCCCCGGCCGGGTGGCCGGGGCACACAGTTGTACGCTCTGATGTCCCGACTGCGCAGGACGACTACCGCTTGCTCTCCGGACGCACGATCTCCCAGGTCACGTTGTCCCCGTGCTGGGCGGTGTAGAACACCCGCCAGCCATTGGTGAAGGCGTCCGGTACCCGGTCGCCGAGGATGCCGTGCTTGCCGGGGTCACCGTCGGAGACGTGGATCCCGGTGATCTCGTTGTCGCCCTCGTTCTGGAATCCGCTGCCACTGACGGAGCCGAGGCCCGAGTCGAGCGTGGCCGACGGGTCACGGCCCTCAGCGAGGAATCGCAGCGGTTGCACGCCATCGGCGTAGTTGTGCCACACGTCGAGCAGGTAACCGGAGTCGAGCGCGTTACGCTGGGTGTGCAGGGTGTCTCCAGCGTCCTCGACGAACGCGACGTGGTTGCGGTCAAAGAACGCGACGTTGTCGAACCCGCTGTGCGCCTGGTCACCCTTGTAGAACAGGGAAAGCGTGCCGTTGTCGGCGGTCGGGCTGGTCTGGGTGAGCTTCATGACCGAGCCCCAGCCGCCGTATTCGGCGTTCGCGGTCGAGTTCGCGTTGGTGTCGCCGGTCTCGTCGAAGTAGAATTCGCGGAAGTCCGCACCCGGCCGGAACTGCCCGTTCTCCGGCCGCTTGAACGGGGTCGCGCCAGCCTGCTTCGCCGCCGCGTTCGCGCTGAACGCCAGCCCGCTGGTATCGGTCGCGGTGTCGTGGATCGTCACCCAGTGAGTGTTGAAGGTCTTGCCGTAGGTGTGCAGATCTTTGGTGTCCTGGCTGAAGGCGTTGCCGTCGGGGTGGGTGGCGTCGATCGGCTGGAACGTGATCGGCTGACCGGTACCCGCCGAGATCACCTGCAGGGCCTGCAGCTTGCCGCCCTTGGTGAGGTCACTCTTGTCGACCGGCACGAACCGGTAGACGAAGCTGTTCGGCAGCTTCGCGAACGTGCCCGCAATCGTCGTGCCACCGACGTCCTCGATGACCCACAGGTTACCGGCGGAGTCGTTCTGGATTCCCTCGTAGCCGCCGCGGCCCAGGCTGGCGGAGATGTCCTCGACCTGCGAGCCGATGTCTGGCGTCGCCTGCCAGACGCCGCCGTTGGCACCCAACTCCGCGGTGAACAACAGCCGCTTCGCCCACGGGTCCCAGGTGGAGCCGTCGATGTTCGGCAGGGCGTTACCCGCGACGTCCGTCGTGGCGAGCAGGGTCACCCGGTGGGCCGCGTCCGCGTCGAGGTTGATCCGGGTGATGTAGCCGGGCTTGCTGTTCTCGTGACCCTGGAACAGGAAGTGGGTCCCGTAGTCGTAACTCGGGTCGGCGCCGTGCTGACCGGTCAGCCGCAGGTAGGTGTTCTTGTCCGGCTCGGTCTTGGTGGCCTCGACGTTGTGCGTCGTGCTCTGCACGTCGCCCGGGGCCGGTAGGAGGTTCGCGGAGTCACCGTCGTAGCCGTAGTACGGCACTGAGGGTATGGCGTTTTCGAGTCTGTTCGAGCCCTGGGCGGCAATGATCTGCGATAGCTCCACCGACAGCGCACTCGGCACTGGCACGTTGGGAGCCTTGGTGTTGGCGCTCGGTAGTGACGTCAACCTGAGGCCGGCTGTGGTGGCCGGTCCCGCTTGCGCGGTTGTGCCCAGCACCAGCCCGCCTAGCACAGCGGCGCTGGCCACCCCGCCGGCAACGATCGCTACCCGTGAACGTTTGGTCCTCACTGGCATCTACATCCTTCCCCCGGGTGCCACACTCTGGGCACCCGGGGGAATACAAGCCGGTCCGGGCGACAACAAGAGCACAGTTGCCCGGCGAATGTGGATCCGGCCTGTGAATATTGGTTGGCCGGTTGGTCAGGCCCGGTTGGTCCGGCGGCCGGCAGTGCCAAAGCGCCCGGGGTAATCACTACCGGCAGACAACAGGAAGAGTGATCCGCGAAGCGCACGAGACGTCCACGATCAGCCACGTTCGCGGGTCCGTACGCACGATGCCCCCCGTGCCATGATTGGCATGCGGGGGCATCGTAGAAGCCCTGGTAAACCGGGGTGGGCGATACTGGGATTGAACCAGTGACCTCTACCGTGTCAAGGTAGCGCTCTCCCACTGAGCTAATCGCCCCAGTTTGTCCGAGATTGTTCCTGAGGCGGAGGCGGGAATCGAACCCGCGTACAGGGCTTTGCAGGCCCTTGCCTAAGCCACTCGGCCACTCCGCCGGGGGAGGCCGGAACCAGCTTGACCTCTGACCTCACACAGTCTCGAGCGGACGACGGGATTCGAACCCGCGACCCTCACCTTGGCAAGGTGATGCTCTACCAGCTGAGCCACGTCCGCGTGCCCCACCGTTTGGCGGTGCAGGTAGCACTCTAGCGGACGATGGGGGAAGCGTCGAATGGACCGCCGTCCGATGTGCCGATGATGTGCAGTTCCTGGGTCAGAGTTCAGTACACCCCGATCAGTCGTGTGGGTCGTGTCTGTCCTGGTCGCGGGACGCGGCCCAGCCGCCCACGCCGGTAGCGTGCTTTGGATGGACGGCACAACGCGGGACAGCTCTGACCAGGGCGGGTGGGCCGGGTCAGGCGGCGTCGCCAGCCGTTCGGGATGGGGCGCGGCACCTGTCGCCGGTGGGCCGCATGCCGCTGGTGGGCCGTATGCCGCTGGTGGGCCGTATGCCGTCGGTGGGCATCGCGAGGTCCGGTACCGTCCGTCACAGTGGCCCGGGCCGTTCGCGGTCGTCGGGGGCAGGCTCGCGACCGGAGTGATCGATATCACCGACGATCTGGCCGCGCTCGATCGCGGCGGGTTCTGGGCGGTGGTGGTTGATTTCGAGGGCACGGCACGGTGTGTGCGGTTCGGTGAGGTCCGGCCCGCGCCACCGTTGGCGGCACTTGCCGGCCGGCCCTGGCGAGGCCCGCCACGTGGAGCCTGGACCTCCAGTCTGGACAGCGCCGGCTACACCCAGGGGGTTCGCCGCATCCGGGCTGAGATCGCCGCTGGCGAGGTCTACCAGGTCAACCTGTGCCGGGTGCAGTCCGTGCCCTTGGCCGACGACGCCGGTGAGGCGGTCGCGGCACTTGCAGCCGCACTCGCGCGCGACAACCCGGCGCCGTATGCGGCGGTGATGTACGTCCCGGAGGCTGATATCCGGCTGGCCAGCGCGTCACCGGAGCTGTTCCTGTCGCGCCGGGCTGACGTCGTGAGATCCAGGCCGATCAAGGGAACCGGCCGGGTAGCGACCGATCTGTGGGACAAGGACATTGCGGAGAACATAATGATTGTCGATCTGGTCCGCAACGACCTGGGCCGGGTTGCACGTATCGGCGGGGTGAGCGTCCAGAGGCTGTGCGCGGTCGAGGCGCACCCGGGTCTGGTGCATCTGGTGTCAACGGTCCAGGCGCAGCTGCGACCAGATGTCGGTTGGCCTGAACTGTTCGCGGCGAGCTTTCCGCCGGGCTCGGTGTCCGGTGCCCCGAAGTCGAGCGCATTGCGCGTCATCGGAGAACTCGAACCGGCTGCTCGTGGACCCTATTGTGGTGCGATCGGCTGGGTGGACGCCGAGAAAGGGCTCGGCGAGCTTGCCGTCGGCATCCGAACATTCTGGTTCACGGCCGGGCGTCTGCACTTCGGCTCCGGCGCTGGAATTACCTGGGGCAGCGATCCGTGGGCCGAGTGGCGCGAAGCAGAGCTCAAGGCTGAGCGTCTGCTGAGGATCGCTTCGTCCACCTCGGAGTGACGCCGTCGAGGTCTGTATGGCGTTCCTACGGCCGGTCGGCCTCGAAGGAACACGGTTGCTGGGAGACCGGACACCTGACTTGCGACCCCCTGGGCCGGGGCGTTCACCCGTCCCGTCCCGGGGGGTGACGTCAGAGGTCGAAGGCCCGCCCCGGCCCCGTCATGTCAGGTTGCAGGTCCGCCCCAGATGAGCAGCGCAAGCTCTGCGTCCAAGTCGACGACATCGCTTTCTGCGCCGAGTGGGACCACCGAATAGGTGCGGCGAAGGAAGGACAGCACCTCCGAGCGCGGCATCTCGAACAGCGCGTGCCCCGATGGACTGGACAGGGAGAGGCAGACGATCCGTCCGCCGGACTGAGCCGCCGGCCAGACCTGCACGTCTCCGTCGCCGGCCGGACGCCGGACACCGTCGCTGAGGAGTTGCCGGGCGAACGTCCACTCGACAACCTCGTCCGCGCCCGTACGGAACCCGATGCTGACCGCGTACGGGTCCGCGGGTTCATAGCGCATCGTCGCCGCGACCGGCACGGGCGCCCCACCGGGAACGACGAGCCGAAGTGCGAGTTCTGCTGTGATGGAATCATGACGAATTGTCATCGGGCGGCCTCTCAGTGCTGCGGTGGTGCGGGCGAGCACCCGTGTAACGAGATAGTTCCCTCTTTGAGGCTCGTTGGAAACAAGGTTATGCGACTTGAACATCCGTTACGCCGGTTCAGGAGACTTGCCCGGCATGGAGCAGGTGTGCAGGCCGCAGTTGGCCGGAAGAGACCACGGTGTGCGCCGTCCGTGATCACTTGTATCGGTTCGCGCCATGTGGCACACCCCCCGTAGGTCGATTACCCTTCGTGCTGGCTTGCTGCTGCCGCAGTGTGCGTCAGGGGAGGTCTACCCCTCCCGTGCTCGTCCCAATCGAGGTGAGTTGTGTCCGGATCGTGACCGAAGAGACTCCGTTCCGCAAGACCTAACGTCGTCGACATCGTGCGACGCTTCCGCGTGGCCCGTCGGTCTCGCCACAGCGTGGTCCCGTCGGACCATCGGCGCCGCTCGGCCAGCCCCCGCCGTGGCATCGCCATGGCGGCGTAGTAGGCTGCAGATGTCTTCCGGGCGTATAGCTCAGTGGTAGAGCGCTGCCTTCACACGGCAGAGGTCCGTGGTTCGAAACCACGTACGCCCACCCATACCTCACAGGCGCTTGTGCCCCGTCGACAGGTCGTGCCCGACGGCTTGATCTCCTTCGTGGGCAGCCGGTGGTCAATATTTTTGATCATGTCCAGCCGGGCGCGCGATCTGACGATCGTCGCGCGCCCTTCGGCCCGTTGATACAGCGGGGACTACGGTCTCCGGGCGCGCGATCTGACGATCGTCGCGCGCCCTTCGGCCCGCTAGCCGAGCCCGGTCAGACCCTTCACCTTGTCCAGGGTTGCGTTTGCGATCTGGCGGGCACGGTCCGCTCCATCGACCAGAATTCCCTCGAGGCCGGCCGGGTCGGCCATCAGTTCGGTAAACCGCGTACGGATCGGTTCGAGTGAGGCGACTATCTGGTCGGCGACCGTGCGCTTGAGGAATCCGTAACCCTTGCCCTCGAAGACGTTCTCGACCTCGTCCCGGTTCTGTCCGGAGAGTATTTCGAAGAGAGTGAGGAGATTGACGACGCCGGGGCCCGCCGTCTCAAAGCGCGTGTCGTTCGACGAATCAGTGGTCGCGCGCATGACGGCCGCTCGGATCTGGTCCGGCGTGTCTACGAGGCCGATTGAGTGCCCAGCCTTGGTCGTGCCCAGGGATTTCGACATCTTCATTGTCGGTTCGTCAAGCCCCATGATGCGCGCGCCGCTCGATCGGATCAGGGGCTCAGGCAGTACAAACGCCGCACCGAACATGTGGTGGAAGCGCTGCGCGATGTCCCGGGTCAACTCGACGTGCTGACGCTGATCCTCACCGACCGGAACTCGGTGAGCACCGTAGAGCAGGATATCCGCGGCCTGCAGCACGGGGTAGTCGAGTAGCCCTGTGCCGACGCTTTCCTGGGCTGCGGACTTCGTCTTGAACTGCGTCATCCGCTCCAGCCACCCCAGCGGCGTGACACAGTTCAGAATCCAGGCGAGTTCGGCGTGCGCCGAGACAGCCGACTGCACGAAGATGACGGACTTCTCCGGATTAATGCCGGCGGCGACGTACAGCGCGGCGGTCTCGCGTGTCTGGGCGCGGAGAACAGCGGGATCGATGGCTTCGGGAATCGTTATGGAGTGCAGGTCGACGATGCAGAAGATGTTGTCGTAGAGATCCTGGTTCTCGACCCAGAGCGAGAGCGCACCCACATAGTTACCAATATGGATTTTCCCGGTCGGTTGAATACCGGAAAACGCTCGCTCTCGCTGCACATCCATGGCTGCTACCGGCACACTCTCTACTCAATTTTCGTCCCCTGGGCCGGTATTGACCGCGGGGTGGTCCGTGCCGTATGCACGGCACGGTGTCGCACCGCTGAGTCTGCCACGTATCCGCCGTATGGCTCGTAGCCCCGTAGCCCCGTAGCCCCGTAGCCCCGTAGCCCCGCTCGGTCCGGCCATCCGGCGACGATCCGCGACAACGGGTTTTGTCTCCCGGACCTGCTGCCGACACCGTTCGGTTAGATCATGTGGCAGCCCCGACACGCGCTGCGGGCGCAGCGGGACTCCTGGGAGTTCTCAGCTGTCAAGCTGTTACGGTTTGCGCCTCGTTCAGCTGCGTGCAATCGGCCATCCGGTGATGATCGTGACGGCCCGTACCGCGTACCCCGCCCGTCGTCGTCCCCGGACTGTTGTCGAACTGATGACATCCGACTATGGGCTGTCCAACAGGTCCGATACGGTACGGATCGCGTTTTGTGTCGGACGTGGTGCATGGCGTTGCAGGCGCCTTCATGGACGTCATGGGTGAAATGACGGTCGACATGACGCCTCGCGGAGCCGACTGTTGAGGGTGCAGCATGGGGGAGGGCGGAGTATGGCTGGGTCAGGCTCAGGGAGCGCTGGATCTGGACGGGCGGAGTGTGGGGTCCGCGCCGTGTTGTCGTTCGATGACCCGCCACCTGTCGGCGCAGCCGCAATGCCACCTGTCGGCGAAGCCGCAATGCCACCTGTCGGCGAAGCCGCAGCCGGCACAGTGAGCAGCGGGAACGGTTGCGACCCGGATGAATCGCGGTGCGGCCGTGACTGGCCCGGCCACACCTTCCTCGGCCGGATCGACCGGCGCCTACGCAGTGAGCTGCTGGGACTCGGACAGATCGTTCGGTTCACCGGCGGCACGATTATGATTATTGAAGGCGACACCGACCGGGACCTGTTCATCCTGCTGGACGGCGTGTGCAAGGTCACGGGGGTGACCCCGCACGGCGCCCAGGCGTTGCTTGCGGTCCGCGTCGGCGGAGATGTTGTCGGGGAGCTGGCCGCGATGGACGGTGAGCCGCGGTCCGCCACGGTGACCGCCGGGGGTGCGGTGACCGCACGCCGGATCAGCGCAGCTGACACGAATCTGTTCCTGGGCAATCATCCGGCGGTGGCGGCGGAGATGAACCGTGCGGTGGCGGCGAAGCTGCGCTGGTCGACTCGGCGCCGGATCGACTACGGCGACCAGGTGAAGATCCGATTGGCGCGCGTCCTGGTTGAGCTGGCCTACCTGCACGGCGAGGCGGTTGACGACGGCATTTCGATCGGCGTGCTGACGCAACCCGAGGTTGGTGCGCTGATAGGCGCCGGCGAGCCGAGCGCGCACAAGGCGCTGGCCGAGTTGCGGGCCGCCGGCATCCTCAGCACCCGCTATCGGCGAATCGTCATCCACGACCTGCCCACGCTCGGGACTGTCGCCGACGGCGACCGGTAGCGATCATCGGGTGCGGCGATGGACGGTCATCGGTACTCCGGAGCGGGGGCGCAACGTCACGCGGGGGAGCGGAACGACCGGAACCTGCGCAACGGGGTCCAAGCGCCAGCGCCGGCAGATCGTGGCGAGTATGAGCGTTCCTTCCATCTCCGCGAACGTGTTGCCGATGCACTGACGGCTGCCGCCCCCGAAGGGGAAGAACGCATACCTGGGCCGGGTGCTCCGGGACGCCGGGGCCGGTGCGCTCGACTCGGGATCCAGCCAGCGTTCCGGGACGAAGCAGTCCGGGTCCGGCCAGTATTGCGGGTCACGGTGCACGACCCACTGGCTGATCATGATTGTTGAACCTGCGGGGACGTGGTACCCGGCTAGTGAGTGGTCCTTCAGCGTCCGCCGGAACATGATCCAGGCTGGCGGGTAGAGCCGCAGTGTCTCGGTGAACACCGCCCGTGTGTACGGAAGGTCGGGCAGATCGTCCAGCGTGGGGAGCCGGTCGCCGAGAACCTCGTCCAGCTCCGCGTGCAGCGCGTCGCGCACCCGCGGGGCTGCGCCGAGGAGATGGAAGGCCCAACTGAGCGCGTTCGCCGTGGTCTCGTGTCCGGCGAGCAGGATTGTCAGGGCCTCGTCGCGTACGGCGTCGTCGTCCAGGGGTGCCCCGGTCTCGGCGTCGCAGGCCGCCAGCAGCAATGACAGCAGGTCGTCGCCGCCGGTCGGGTGTTGCCGACGGTTTGTGATCATCTTTCGGACCAGTGCATCGAGGTCTGCGCGCGAGTCCCGAGCTCGTCTGATCGCAGGCAGTGGCAACTTTTCCAGGTGGCGGCCGCCCGGGATGACTGCTCGCTGTGACACGCCCATGTTCACCGCCAGTGCCCGCCGCACGGTGGTCACGACCTCATTGTCGACGGGTAGGTCGAACACGGTCCTGGCTATGATCCCGAGCGTGAGTTCGGTCATCTGCCTGTGCATGTCCAGGCGTGTTCCTTCGGACCACCCGTCGGCCGCCTGTTCGGCCAGCGTCGCGAATACGGTGCCGTAGGCGGCTATCCGCTGACGGTGGAACAGCGGTTGGATGAGCCGGCGTCGAATCCGGTGCAGCTCGCCTGTGCTGGTCAGAAGCCCGGATCCCAGTATCAGCGCCAGCGGCTGTACCCCCTCGTCGACGGGTGTCCGGCGCCGGTGAATGCCTTTGACGAATACCCGCTGGGATGCCACCAGGACGTCCTGGACGGCC
>NZ_CAUVXL010000147.1:0-23088 GCF_963555915.1 Protofrankia sp. Cas4 | reverse complement strand
CTTCAGGGCGGGGAGGACGTCAATGACGAGGTAGGCGGCACTGCGTCCGAGCGGCACCCGCACGATCGGGCCGTGTTCGCGGCGCAGCCGGGTGAGCAGGCCGAGCGGATCGGTCAGGAACTCGACAGCGGTACGTACCGGCCGCCCGGCCGCCCGGTCGGCCCTGGTGGGCTCTGGTGGGCTCTGGCGCGGTGGCGGCGGGCTCGCAACGGTGACCGCGTCCCCGGCCGGGGCGACCGGCACGTTCTCCGATGCGCCGTCGACGGAGCTGGCCTTGGCGGGGCTGGCCTGGACGGATGCCATCGTCTACCTCCGGTCCACTGGGTGGGTTCTGATCGTGAACTGTCGCGGCCGAGTGTGGCTGTACCTTGAGAAGAAGATGTGAAATAGCTGTGAGCACAATCTCCGCCCCGCGGCGGCCAGGTTCTTGACACGGTGACAACCGGAATCCGTCGACCCAGGCGAATGCATCGAGGGCTACGCGTGCCAGAACCGGGCGGGCCAGAACCGGGTGTCACGGGGCCATCCCGGCGACGACACGCGCAATGACTCCGGTCATAGTGGCGGCGCGGTGCGTGGAAACCGTTTACGCTAGTGGGGAGAGGTTGACGGCGACCCCCCCACGCCGTCAGCCTCTCGTCAGACTGGCCGAGGTATGCGTGGTCACGGGCATCTGTACGCCGGTACGCTGGGCGTGGGTGGTGGTGCTGGTGCTGGCTCAGGCCGCTCCAGCGGGCCCGAACTCAGGTTCCGGATGCGTCGGGAGGCCGCGCCAGTGACGTACCAGCCAGGTCGACCCGTTCGAACCCGGTACCCCGGTCGCACATCGGAAACGGGCAGTTCGTGGATATGACGTCGACCACGCCGGAGGGTGTCTCGCTGGAGGCCCAGGCCGGCGTCGGTAGCCCGGACGGCTTCCGACGGCTGTATACGCCGCACCGGATGGCCTATATCAAGGGCGAGGACAGACCGACCGGCGAAAGCTGCCCGTTCTGCATCATCCCGTCCATGTCGGACGAGGAGGGGCTGGTCGTCGCTCGGGGCGAGGTCGTCTATGCCGTTCTCAACCTCTACCCGTACAACTCCGGGCACCTGATGATCGTCCCGTATCGTCACATCCCCGACTACGCCGATCTCATGGACGCCGAGACCACGGAGATGGCCCTGTTCACCCAGCATGCGCTGCGGGCTCTGCGGCGGGCCAGCGGCGCGCACGGTTTCAACGTCGGGATGAACCTCGGTACCGTGGCGGGCGCTGGGATCGCCGAACACGTCCACCAGCACGTCGTGCCACGCTGGGGCGGTGACACCAACTTCATGCCGGTGGTCGGCGGCACCAGGGTGCTGCCCGCACTCCTCGGCCAGACCCGCGACCTGACCGCCGCGGCCTGGAAGGAGACGGACTAACATCCACACCGCTGTCCCTGGGGATGCGCCAAGCGTTACTCGGCTGTCCGAGCGGTGAGATACGTGGCGGCGAGGTGTTCAGGTAGCGGCTCGTACCGCACGTGGCTGCGGGAGAACGTGCCAGTGCCCTGGGTCAGCGAACGGATGTCAACGGCATATCTGAGCATTTCTGTTTCCGGTACCTCAGCTCTGATCACCGTCCGATTCCTGCCGCCAGGGTCTGCGGGCACCGTTGCGCCGACGGGCTCGATCCCGACGACCCGTCCACGTCGTGCCGCCAGGTCGCTGGTGACCGGGCCGACATGCGCGTCGGGGGTGAGCACGCAGACGGCGAGCACCGGTTCGAGCAGGACGATCCCGGCGGACCGAGCCGCGTTTTTCAACGCCAGCGCACCCGCGGCCTGGAAAGCGACGTCGGAGGAGTCCACGGAGTGCGCCTTGCCGTCCACCAGGCGAACCCGGATGTCGACAAGCGGGAAGCCGGCGGCGACCCCGAGGTCGAACTGGCGCCACACGCCCTTTTCCACCGACGGGATGAACTGACGCGGGACCGCACCGCCGACGACCTCGTCGCGGAATTCCCGTCCGAATCCCGGCGGTAGCGGTTCCACTTCGATATGACAGATTGCATACTGGCCATGGCCACCGGACTGCTTGACGTGCCGGCCTGTTCCCCGGGCCGGTCCGCGTAGCGTCTCCCGCATGGGCACCTGTACCGGCACCCGATCGACATCCACGCCGTACCGGTTCCCGAGCCGCTCGATGATCACATCGCTGTGTGCCTCGCCCATGCACCACAGGACGAGCTGACCAGTCTCACCGCTGTGTTCGACAGTCACGCTCGGGTCCTCTGCGGTGAGACGGGCAAGCGCGGTCGACAATTTGTCCTCGGCGCTCTTCGTCCGTGCGCGGATCGCCACCGGCAGCTGTGGCTCGGGCATGCTCCAGGCCTCGAGCATGATGGGACCGTCCGGGCTCGACAGCGTGTCCCCGGCCTCCGCTGTCATGATCTTGGATACGGTGCAGATGTCGCCGGCCCGGCACATCTCGACGGTCTGCTGCATCGCCCGGCCCAGTGGCCGGGAGATCGTGCCGATCTTCGCGTCCTCGTCGTGGTCGGGGTGGCCCCGGTCGGCCCGGCCGTGTCCGGCGACATGAACCGGCGTGTCCGGGCGCAGCGTCCCGGAGAACACCCGGATGAGGCAGATGCGTCCGACATAGGGATCGGTCGTGGTCTTGATGACCTCGGCGGCCAGCGGACCGTCGGGGTCGCCTGACGGCAGCGGACACGGCGATCCGTCCGGTCGGCTGGTGGCTGGTAGCGGATGTTCGAACGGGGACGGGAACGCCCGCGCGAAGAGGTCCAACAGCTCTGTCACGCCCAACGTGTCGGTTCCGTTCCCGACGGTTGCCACGACCGGATGGAAACGGCCGCGGGCGACCGCGGTCTCCAGATCGTCGAGCAGCAGTTTCGTCGACAGTCTCTCACCGGCGAGGTAACGGTCCAGCAGGGACTCGTCCTCGCTCTCGGCGATGATCCCTTCGATCAGGGCGTCGCGGGCCGCGGCAACCGCCCCCGGCCCGCCGTGCTGGCTCGCCGGACCACTCTCGGCCGGTGCCAACAGGTCGACCAGCCGGTATCGCTGCTCACCGGGCCCGGGTTCGTCAGGCCGCGGGCGGCCGACTGGCAGGTACAGCGGGAGCACGCCCGCCCCGAACACCTCCTGGCAGACGGTGAGGGTCGAGGCGAAGTCGGCCTGAGGGCGATCGAGCTTGGTGATCGCGATTGCGCGGGGCGTTGCGGCGGCGGCGCATTCGTCCCAGAGCAGCCGGGTGAAGCCGTCGACTCCGTCGAGGGCGCTGACCACGAACAGGGCCGCGTCGGCACCGCGCAGGCCGGCGCGCAGGTCCCCGATGAAATCAGCGAGCCCCGGTGTATCGAGAAGGTTGATCCGCAATCCCCGGTGCATCGTGGACAGCGCAGTGAGGTTGAGCGTGCGCTGCCGGCTCTCGGTGTCGTCATGTTCGGCATGTCGGGCATTGGCGGCACGGCCGTGCGCAGCCTCACCGCCGTCCGCTGTGGCCAGCAGGCACTCGGCCAGGGTGGTCTTACCCGCTCCGGTGTGGCCGACCAGGACGATGTTGCGCACGTCGGCGCCGCGTTGGTGATCGGGACGGACCTCGCATGGTGCTGACTTCACCCGCGCCTCCCCGCAGTGACATGGCCACTGGGTGAATGGGTACGGTGAGAAACCAGTGGACGGCTGCCGGACGGATTACTGAGCCCTCAGGGAAGGTGAGCCCCGCAGGGAAGGTGAGCCCTGCAGGGAACGCGAGCCCCTTGGGAACAGATTCCTCCTTGACGGGCGTGTGAACAACCCGTGTCAGCCGAATGATGTGGCGGTTGCCGATCGTGCCGGCAGTACTGTGAACGAGCAGTGCGGGACGTACGGGACGGGACGGGACATGCTCGCTAGCAAGGCGCGACCGCAGATCCAGCACGTGCTCGATCCTCTGGGTGAGCGGTTGGCCCGGTCGCGGGTGTCACCGGATGCCGTGACCATCGTGGGCACCATCGGCGTGGTCGGTGGGGCGCTGGGCTTCTTCACCCGCGGGGTCTTCTTCGCCGGCGCTGTCGTCATCACACTGTTCGCCGTCTCCGACCTCATCGACGGACTCATCGCCCGCGCTCGCGGGATCTCCTCGCCGTGGGGTGCGTTTCTGGACTCCACCTCCGACCGGGTCGGTGACGGCGCCATCTTCGGCTCGTTGATCATTTGGTACGCCGGTGACGGTGATTCGTTGCCGCTGTGTGTGGCCGCCCTGATCTGCCTGACGGCTGGTTCGATCATCTCGTATGTCAAGGCTCGGGCGGAAGGGCTGGGATTTCACTGTGACGTCGGCTTCGCCGAACGCGGTGAGCGGCTTCTGGTCGTTCTGGTCGCCGCGGGTCTCTACGGACTGGGCGTGCCGTATCTGCTACCGGCCGCGCTGTGGTTTCTCGCCGCGGCCACGGTGTTGACGGTGGCGCAGCGGATCGTCCATGTCCATCGGCAGTACCTGGGGCGAGGCCAGGGCGCTGCCGGGCGGGCGGCCCGGCCGCCGGTCGAACCGCCCGCGGCAACGCGGGTCCACTGACGGGGCCGGCCGGCGTTGACGACTGCGCGTGCCCGGATGACGGACCTGGCCTATGCGACGGGCTGGCGGGTCGTGCGTGTCCTGCCCGAGCGTGTCGCCGCGCGGGTGTTCACCGCGGCGGCCGATGCGGCCGTGCGCAGGGACGGCCGCGGAGTCCGTCGGTTGCGCGCAAACCTGGCGCGAACAGTCCCACCCGACACCGACCTCGACGATCTCACGCGAGCTGCCATGCGGTCCTACGCCCGCTACTGGCTGGAGGTCTTCCGGCTGCAGGACATGCCGCGCGAACGGATCATCAAGGGCATGCGCATGGTGGCGGAACCGCGGCTACGGGCGGCACTGGCGTCCGGCCGCGGCACCATCGCGGCGCTGCCGCACATGGGAAACTGGGAGCATGCCGGCGCGTGGCTCGCCGCGAACGGGGAACCGTTCACGACAGTTGCCGAACGGGTGGAACCGGCATCCCTGTTCGACCGGTTCATACGGTTCCGCTCCGCGCTCGGCATGGAGGTCATCGCGCTCACCGGTGGTGAGCGGCCACCCTTTGACCTGTTGGCGGATCGCCTGCTCGCCGGCGGCACGGTGTGCCTGCTGGCCGACCGTGACCTGTCCGCGGACGGGGTGCCGGTCACCTTCTTCGGAGCGACGGCCACGATGCCGCCGGGGCCGGCCGCGCTCGCGCTGCGGACCGGGGCGACGTTGCTGCCTGCCACGCTGTGGTTCGATCCGGACGGCTGGGGTGTGCGCATTCACCCGGCTGTGCCGCATACCGACGTAGCGCAGATGACCCAGGCGCTGGCAGACGCCTTCGCCGAGGGAATCGCGGCCTACCCCGCGGACTGGCACATGCTCCAACGCATCTGGCGGGACGAGCCGGCGACCGCCGCTGCGGCTGAGCCGGCTGAGCCGGCTGAGCCCGTTGAGCCCGTTGAGCCCGTTGAGCCCGCATCCTGCCCGCCGCCGGCCGGAGTGGAAACATGAAGATCGGGCTGGCCTGCCCTTACACCTGGGACGTGCCCGGAGGGGTTCAGGTCCATGTGCGCGACCTCGCCGAGACTCTCATCGGGCTGGGTCACGACGTTTCGGTGATCACGCCGGTCAACGATGAGACAACCCTCCCGCCCTATGCCGTGGACGCGGGCCACGCGGTGCCGGTGCCCTACAACGGCTCGGTCGCCAGGCTGCTGATGGGGCCGGTGTCAGCCGCCCGTGTGCGCAGGTGGTTGCGGGAGAACGACTTCGACGTGTTGCACGTGCACGAGCCCACAGCGCCCAGCGTCAGCCTGCTCACCTGCATGCTTGCCGATGGTCCCATCGTCGCCACCTTCCACACGTCCAACCCGCGTTCGAAGATCCTGACGGCTGCGCACGGCGCATTGCAGCCGTCGATGGAGAAGGTCCGGGCCCGGATCGCGGTGTCCGAGGCGGCGAGGCGAACGATCGTCGAACATCTCGGCGTGGACGCGATCCTTATTCCCAACGGCGTGGCGGTGGGCACCTTCCGGGACGCCACACCGCTGCCCACGCGCCCACCGGGCG
Source organism: Protofrankia sp. Cas4 (assembly GCF_963555915.1). Classification (NCBI taxonomy): domain Bacteria; kingdom Bacillati; phylum Actinomycetota; class Actinomycetes; order Frankiales; family Frankiaceae; genus Protofrankia; species Protofrankia sp. Cas4. Next base: position 17,004 of record NZ_CAUVXL010000147.1, on the reverse strand, counting down.
GTGCGACCGTGGTCTTCCTGGGGCGTATCGACGAGCCCCGCAAAGGTCTGGACGTGCTGCTGGCGGCCTTGCCGACGCTGGTGGCGCGGTGCGAGCGGGCGCGACTGCTGGTCGCCGGCCCGGGCGACGGCGAGGCGGTGCTCGACCGGGTGGAGCCGGGTCTGCGGGACCGGGTTCACCTGCTCGGTCTGGTCTCCGACGCGGACAAACCGCGGGTGTTCCATTCGGGGGAGATCTATTGCGCGCCGAACACGGGGCAGGAGAGCTTCGGCATCGTCCTGCTGGAGGCGATGGCCGCCGGCGCGCCGGTTGTGGCCAGCGATATCGACGCCTTCCGTCGCGTCCTCGACGACGGCCACGCCGGCCGACTGTTCCCGGTCGGGGATGCGGCGGGGCTTGCCCATGCGCTTGCCGGGCTGCTGGCCGATCCGGGCGAGCGTGGCCGCCTCAGCGATCGGGGCCGGGCGGTGGTAACCGCCTATGACTGGCCGAGGATCGCGAAAAGTATCGTCGGAGTGTACGAGATGGTCGCCGGCGACGCGCCGGTATCGGTAGCGGTGGGTTCCCAGCAGAAGGCGATCCGTCATTCTGCTTGATCGGAGTCAATCCCCTGGCGCGGCCTCACCCGGTGTTGACTACGCTGCGCGAGGTGCCCCTAGTTGTCCTCACGGTCGCGGTCATCGTTCTGATCGCCACGTACCTCACCTGGCTCGCGAGCCGTCTCGACCGCCTCGCGGTGCGGGTCACCGACGCCCGCACGGGACTGACCGCCCAGCTGGCGCTGCGCGTGGCCGCGGCCGGGGAACTCGTCCGACAGTGCGAACTGGCGGAGCTGGGCGAGGCGGTGGCGCGGGCGCGGGCGGCGCATGCGGCTCTCGCTGCTGACGGTCCGCTGGACAACGACGCCGAAGCGGTGGAGAACAACCTCAGCCGGGCGTTGCGGTCAGCGCAGGTCGCGGCGACAGCCGATCGCGCGCCTGACGCCCTGCACGCGGTGGACGTCGCCGCGGCGAGGGTGGCCCTTGCCCGCCAGCTGCACAATGACGCGGTCCGTGATGTCCGGGCGTTGCGAAGCAGGCGGGTCGTCCGGATACTGCGCTTGTCCGGGCGCAGACCGTTGCCCGCCTACTTCGAGATCGACGACGCCCTCCCGGTGCGCAGTGGCGGAGACGGGAAGATCGACGGCGATGCTGACGAGCACAAGCCCGACGGTGGTACCTTGAATGGTGATATGACCGGATTAGCCCCATGATGCCCTTTCTGTAATGCGGCGTGCGGCATGCCGTCGCGACCACTCGTCTCCGACCGCCCGTGTGCCTATCCGGGTGCCCGGGTGGGATTCAGGTGGTACTTCGGCCGTACGATGAGGCGTCCCCCGTCCGGTGCGAATGCGCGCATCCGCTGGTGGCCCGGGAGGTCGAAGTCCGGTTTGTCGACGTTCGCGTGGGCAGGGACACCTGCTCTCGACGGATCCGTGTAAAGAGAGGCGAGTCATGTCCGATGGCCTGACCGCACCCGAGCCTGCGCAGCCCGACGACGGGCCCGTACGGGTGGCCGAGCCTCCCCGCTCCGCCGGTACCCAGGTGGGGACGGCCCGGGTCAAGCGGGGCATGGCGGAGATGCTCAAAGGCGGAGTGATCATGGATGTGGTCACCGCCGACCAGGCGAGGATCGCCGAGGATGCCGGGGCGGTCGCGGTGATGGCCCTGGAGCGGGTGCCGGCCGACATTCGTGCCCAGGGCGGGGTGGCTCGCATGAGCGCCCCGGAGATGATCGAGGAGATCATCGAGGCGGTGTCGATCCCGGTCATGGCCAAGGCGCGTATCGGCCACTTCGTCGAGGCCCAGGTGCTCCAGCAGCTGGGGGTCGACTACGTCGACGAGTCCGAGGTCCTCACCCCCGCCGACCCGCACCACCACATCGACAAGTGGCGGTTCACCGTCCCGTTCGTCTGCGGCGCGACCAACCTGGGTGAGGCGCTGCGTCGCATCGGCGAGGGTGCGGCGATGATCCGGTCGAAGGGTGAGGCGGGTACCGGCGAGGTGTCCAACGCCGTCGTGCACATGCGCACGATCAGAGCGGAGATCGCCCGCCTGTCGGTGCTGGACCCCAGCGAGCTGTTCGCCGCGGCCAAGGATCTGCGCGCCCCTTACGAGCTCGTGGCCGAGGTCGCGAGCCTGGGGCGCCTGCCGCTCGTCCTGTTCACCGCGGGTGGCATCGCCACGCCCGCGGACGCGGCACTGATGATGCAGCTGGGCGCCGACGGCGTGTTCGTCGGCTCGGGCATCTTCAAGTCCGGTGATCCGGCGCGGCGTGCGCGGGCGATCGTCGAAGCCACCACCATGTACAACCACGCCGACGTCCTGGTGAAGGTCTCGCGTGGTCTCGGGGAGGCGATGGTCGGCATCAGCACCGGCGAGCTGGAGCCCGCGGCCAGGTTCGCCGATCGCGGCTGGTGAGCGACCTCGGCATGATCGCTCCGGCAGCGCGGCCGGCGCGGGTGGCGCGGGTGGGCGTGCTGGCACTGCAGGGCGACGTCCGCGAGCATGTCCGGGCGCTGCGCGCGGTCGGCGCCGACCCGATGGAGCTCCGGCGCGTGTCCGATCTGGAAGCGGTGGACGGGCTGGTCCTGCCCGGTGGGGAGTCCACCACGATCGGGCGGCTGCTGCGCGTGTTCGATTGGCTGGAACCCCTGCGTGCGGCGATCACGGACGGGCTGCCGGTGTTCGGATCCTGTGCGGGCATGATTCTGCTGGCCCGCGAGGTCCTGGACGCCGCACCCGGCCAACCGCTGCTCGCAGGCTTGGATGTCGTCGTGCGGCGCAACGCGTTCGGCCGCCAGGTGGACTCGTTCGAGGCGGATATCGATCTCGTCGGTGTCGCCGGCGGCCCGGTTCGAGCGGTCTTCATCCGGGCACCGTGGGTGGAGAAGGTCGGGGACGAGGTTGAGGTTCTGGGCCGGGTTGGTGACAGAATTGTCGCGGTCCGCCAGGACAATCTGCTGGCAACGGCATTCCACCCGGAGCTGACCGGTGACATCCGGATACACCGGATGTTCGTCGACGTTGTCATAGGCAATCGTGGAAGGCAGGGGTCGGTACAGGTGAGGGGCAGGGCATGAGCGGTCACTCCAAGTGGGCGACCACGAAGCACAAGAAGGCAGTCGTCGATGCGCGTCGTGGCAAGCTGTTCGCAAAACTGATCAAGTCGGTCGAGGTGGCGGCGAAGACCGGTGGTGGGGACCCGGCCGGAAACCCGACCTTGGCGGATGCCATTGCCAAGGCCAAGTCGCAGTCGGTGCCGAACGACAACATCGACCGGGCCGTCAAGCGGGGCTCGGGGGAGCTCGCCGGCGGCGTCAACTACGAGGAGATCACCTACGAAGCGTACGGGCCCAGCGGTGTGGCCGTCCTGGTCGAGTGCCTCACCGACAACCGCAACCGGGCCGCCTCCGACGTCCGGGTCGCGATCACCCGAAACGGTGGTACCGTCGCGGACCCCGGTTCGGTCTCGTACCTGTTCAACCGCAAGGGCGTCGTCCTGGTCCCCAAAACGCCCGGTCTGAGCGAGGATGACGTCCTGGCCGCCGTTCTTGACGCCGGCGTTGAGGAGGTCAACGACCTGGGTGACGCCTTCGAGGTCGTGTCCGAGGCGACGGACCTCAATGCGGTGCGGGTCGCCGCGCTGGGCGCCGCGCTCGCGGTTTCGGCCGCGGACCTGTCGTGGCTGCCGAGCGTCAGCGTGCCGTTGGACGAGGAATCCGCCCGCAAGGTCCTCAAACTCGTCGAGGCGGTGGAAGATCTCGACGATGTCCAAAATGTCTGGTTTAATGCTGACATCTCGGATGAGATCATGGAGTTGGTCTCGGCCTGACGGGTTTTCCTCGCCGGCTACCAGTCACCCCTCGCGCCTCACTCCTCGCGCATCGCAACGCGCGGGTGTCAGGTGCGACCTGGCGTTTCGAGAGTCGAACGGACGTTCGCGCGTGTCGCGACCGTGGCGAACCGTCACGGGGCCACAATGGTCGACGGTAGCTGAAGTCAGGATTCAGAACGGCTGGTCCGCGGACCAGCCAGCGGGAGGGCGCTGGTGCTGGTGCTCGGTGTCGATCCGGGGCTCACGCGCTGCGGTCTCGGTGTGGTTGACGGCGGCCCCGGCCGGAACGCCTCGCTGGTTGCGGTCGGTGTGCTGCGCACGCCGGCCACCGACGACGTCGCAGCCCGGCTGTGGGCACTTGAGCAGGGCCTGGATGAATGGATCGGCCGGCACAACCCCGATGCGGTCGCGGTCGAGCGGGTTTTCAGCCAGGCCAACGTCCGGACGGTCATGGGTACCGCGCAGGCCGGGGCGGTGGCCATCGTCGCGGCGGCCCGGCGGGGCCTACCGGTGGCGCTGTACACGCCCAGCGAGGTGAAGGCCGCGGTCAGCGGTAGCGGCCGGGCGGACAAGGCCCAGGTGGCGTTCATGGTGAGCCGCCTGCTGAGGTTGCCTGATCCGCCGCGTCCGGCCGATGCGGCGGACGCCCTGGCGCTGGCCCTGTGCCACCTGTGGCGTGGCCCGGCGCTGGCCAGGATGGCGGCTGCGGTCCACGGTGGCCAGGCTGTCCGGAAGGAGACCGGTCGATGATCGCTTCTGTTTCGGGCACGGTCGCAGCCTTGTCACCCGAAGCAGCCGTCGTCGAGGTCGGTGGGGTCGGGCTGCTCGTGCAGTGCACCCCCGCGACGCTGTCACGGCTGCGGGTAGGCCAGGATGCACGCCTGGCCACCACCCTGGTCGTCCGGGAGACCGAGCTCACTCTCTACGGGTTCGCCGATGCCGACGAACGTGACGTCTTCGAAACCCTGCAGAGCGCGTCCGGGGTCGGTCCCCGGCTCGCCCAGGCCGTCCTCGGCGTGCACAGCCCCGACGGCGTGCGCCGCGCGGTCGCGGCTGAGGATCTGGCCGCTCTGACCAAGGTGCCCGGCATCGGCCGCAAGGGTGCGCAGCGCATCGTCCTCGATCTCAAGGACCGCCTCGCAGCGCCGATGTCGGTGCCCGTGGCCCAGGGTGGGAACGCCGACGCGGACAACGGTGCCGACGCGAACAGCGATGCCGGCGTGGGCGGCGGTCCGTCGGCGGTGCCAGACAGACCCCGGGTCGCCGTTGCCGAACAGGTTCGTCTCGCGCTGCTCGGGCTTGGCTACACCGCGCGTGAGGCCGAGGACGCGCTGACCACAGTGCGCGCCAGTGACAACGGCCTGGGTGACGCTGGCGCTGTCGGTGACGATCAGGCGCCGGACACGGTAGCTCTGCTGCTGCGCCGGACGCTGGCCGCCCTGCGGCCCCGGTGATGCAGCCCGTGGATGCCGAGGGTCTGGTCTCGCCGGTGGCTGAGCCGGAGGAGCAGGCGTTCGAGGCCGGTCTGCGGCCGGGGAGCCTGGCGGAGTTCATCGGCCAGCAGAAGGTCCGCGAGCAACTTACGATCATGTTGGAAGGGGCGCGGGCCCGCGCCCGTCCGCCCGACCACGTCCTGTTGTCCGGGCCACCTGGGTTGGGCAAGACCAGCCTGGCGATGATCATCGCACGGGAGCTGTCGGTCCCGTTGCGGATGACCAGCGGTCCGGCGGTCGAACGCGCGGGAGATCTCGTCGCGATCCTCACCGCGCTCGCTCCGGGCGACGTGCTGTTCCTGGACGAGATCCACCGGATCGCCCGCCCCGCGGAGGAACTGCTCTACGCCGCGATGGAGGACTTCCGGGTCGACGTGGTGCTCGGCAAGGGCCCCGGCGCGACCGCGATCCCGCTGGACCTCGCTCCGTTCACCCTGGTTGGCGCGACCACCCGGTCAGGTCTTCTCACCGGCCCGCTGCGTGATCGGTTCGGGTTCACCGCACACATGGACTTCTACGATCCCGATGAGCTGACCAGTGTGCTGACCCGCTCGGCCGGGTTGCTGGGGGTACGTCTCACCGGCGACGGCGCCACCGAGGTTGCCGGGCGGTCGCGTGGGACGCCGCGGATCGCCAACCGGCTGCTGCGCCGGGTTCGTGACTACGCCGAGGTGCGGGCGGACGGAATCGTCACGCGCGAGGTCGCCCGGGCCGCCCTGCGCGTCTATGATGTAGACGCGCTCGGCTTGGACCGGCTCGACCGGGCTGTGTTGGAGGCGCTGGTGCGCCGCTTCGGCGGCGGTCCGGTGGGCCTGACGACTCTGGCGGTCGCTGTGGGGGAGGAACCCGACACGGTCGAGGAGGTCGCCGAGCCGTTCCTGGTCCGTGCGGGTCTGTTGGCCCGGACCCCCCGCGGGCGGATCGCCACCCCTGCCGCGTTCACCCATCTCGGCCTTGATCCCCTTGATGATGCCCTGGGACGTTCTCAGGTCCCGCGGTAAGAGTGCCCGGCAACAGGGGCGTGGATGAAGGAGCGGGGCTGGGGTACGTAGATCGCGAGACGGAGGAGGGAGGCACCGGAGGTTGTGGGTGTCGACCGACGGAGCCGGGGTACCCCGTGCATCGCGCAGCGATGGATGGGGAGCGATGCGGCGAGGTGCGTGCCCGAGCCCCGCGACGCCGCGTCCCCTGTTGCCGGGCGCGCTAAGAGCGCCCTGGCGGGCCGAAGGCGATGCGATCGTGGTTCTGTCGCAGCGCCGGCGGCTGAAGTCCCCGGGTGACTGGCGGGCCGAAGGCGATGCGATCGTGGTTCTGTCGCAGCGCCGGCGGCTGAAGTCCCCGGGTCGCTGGGGGGCCTGCGCGTCACGAGCCCGCGGTCGGTACGTAGCATCGGCCGCACTACATGGGAGGACGTGGACGTGCAGGCAATGGTGGTCGCCGAGACGGCGGCCCAGAATGGTGGCGGTAGCGGGATCGGCGGTTTTCTGCCGCTGATCCTGATTGTGGTGGTTGTCTTCTTCTTTATGTCGACCCAGCGGCGCCGCCAGCGGGCGCAGCAGCAGACGCTGGCCTCGCTTGTTCCGGGCACCCTGGTGGTGACCACGGCCGGGCTCTACGCGACGGTGGTCGAGGTCGACGAGGGTGACGTGCTACTGGAGGTCGCGCCGGACGTCGTGTGCCGGTTTGCTCGCACGGCGATCGCCAGGGTTGTCTCCGCGTCGGACGACGAGGCGTCGGACGACGACGCGCCGGACGATGCCGAGGCGGTCGAGGGCTACTCGGATCACGACGTCGCGCCGGGTGATGCCGGGGTTGACGACCACGGTTCGGCCAACTCGCACATCGACATGACAAAGACGGACGTAACCAAGAGTGACGTGACCAAGACGGACGTGACCAAGACGGACGTGACCAAGAGCGACTCTCCCGGGAACGGAAAGACGTCGGGGAAGTCGGATGCGCCCGGTGGGTAGTGCGGTCCGCTGATGCGACATCATCCGAACGGGCCGGACAGACGGTCGGAAACGGGCTCCAGGACGGGCCTGCCTGAACGGGGTACAGGAACGCATCCAGCTTGACAGTCGTTCCGATACTTTGGGCGCGGCTGACACTGTTGTCTCGGCCGGTGTTGTCCTGGCCAACCGCAGGCGGAGCGAACATGGTCCGCTGTGCGTTTCCGGCGGTACTGCCGGATCTGAGGCCGCCTGCGGTGGGCCGATTGCTCCATCAGACGGGCGACGTGAGCACTGACGAAGGCACTGACGAAGGCACCGACGTAAGCAGCTAGGTAAGCACTGACGTAAGCACTGGAACAGACAGTGAAATGAGCGCACCGGCGCGTGACGAAGGGACATCCGTTGGCACAAGGGTCAGGGCCACGGCGTAAGGCCACGCGCCCCGCCTGGTCCCGGATCGGGGTCCTTTCCGGCCTTCTGGTGTTGCTCTACGGGGTCATGGCCCTGACGGGTACCTGGACGCCGAAGCTCGGGCTCGACCTGCAGGGCGGCACCAGCGTGATTCTCACGCCCAGGTCGACCGAAGCGGGCAGGGGTGTGGACAGCGGGGCGGTCGACAAGGCTGTCGACATCATCCGTGAGCGTGTCAACGGTCTTGGCGTCGCTGAGGCCGAGGTCAAGCGGAATAACACGCAGATCGAGATCGCGGTCCCCGGCCGCGGACGCAATGATGTTGTTGCGCTGGTGGGCCAGACGGCGGAACTGCGTTTCCGCCAGGTCGCCACGTCGGCGCCCGCGGCTGCGGCGCCTGCACCGGCGCCGACATCGGCCCCAGCTCCGGGTCAGACCCCAGCTGTGGGTCAGAATGGTTCGCCGACACCGGCTCCCGGCGCAACCTCATCCGGAGGTCCGGCCGCCACGTCGCCTTCCGGGACGTCGGGGGCCACTGCGAAGCCGTCTGCGTCCACAACCACTCGATCGGATGTCGTGAGTAGCGGCCTGCTCGCGCAGGCGGCTACCACGCAGGCGGGCACGACCCAGGCGCCTACCACGCAGGCTGCCACGACGGGCTCGCCGGCGCCCGCCGCGCCGTCCTCGCCGCCAGCGGCGACGGATCAGGCCGCTGCGGCCGCCGCCGGTGCCACGCCACCGGCGGCGGTCATCAGCGCGTTCGAGGCACTGACCTGCGCCCCGTCGGATGCACACCGCCGGACCGCGAGCACCGAGAAGCCGTCCGAGTGGGTTGCCGCCTGCGATCGCGCGGGCGCGACCAAATACCTGCTCATGCCCGCCGAGGTGGTGGGAACCGACGTGAAATCGGCTACGGCGGGACTGGCCAGTTCCGGCGGTAGCACGTCTGTGAGTACCGGCCAGTGGGTCGTCAACGTCAGCTTTACCGGCAGCGGGCAGGCGAAGTTCACCAAGTTGACCGAGGAGACGATCGGCAAGCAGGTGGCGATCGTTCTCGACGGCGTGGTTCAGTCCGCGCCGAGCACCAATGACCGCATCGCCGGGGACGCACAGATATCGGGGTCGTTCACCCAGTCCAGCGCTCAGGATCTTGCCAATGTGCTGCGCTATGGTGCGCTGCCGCTGGCATTCGAGCAGTCCAGCGCCGAGTCGGTATCCCCGACCTTGGGCAAGGATTCACTCAAGGCCGGCCTGTTGGCGGGTGCCATCGGTCTGCTGCTGGTCGTCCTGTACTCGTTCCTGTACTACCGGGCCCTCGGGATTGTGGTGATCAGCTCGCTGGCGGTGAGCGGCCTGCTTATCTACGCCGCTGTGGTGCTGCTCGGCCGGTGGATCGGATTCACCTTGACCCTGGCCGGTATCGCCGGTCTGATCGTCTCCATCGGCCTCACCGCGGACTCCTTCGTCGTCTATTTCGAGCGCATCAAGGACGAGGTCCGCGCCCGCCGCAGCGTGCGCGCGGCAGTCGACCGGGCGTGGCCGTCAGCCCGGCGGACCATGTTGTCCGCGGACACGGTCTCCTTCCTCGCCGCCGCGGTGCTGTACGTTCTCTCGGTCGGGTCCGTCCGGGGATTCGCGTTCACGCTTGGGCTGTCAACGCTGATCGACATTCTGATCATGTTCATCTTCACCAAACCGGTTGTCTCCCTGCTCGTCCGCATGCCGTTGTTCGCGACCAGCCGATTCTCCGGCCTCACGGTCTCAGCGGTCGGCGCGAGGGAGACCCCCGGTACCGGCCGTGACAGGCCGCCAGCACCGGCACGCCTGACAAAGAGCGGGCGGTCCTCGGTCGCCCAGGGCAAGGCGGATGCGCGTCCAGCCGATCCGCGATCGTCCGATTCACAGTCATCACGGTCGCGTCCGGCCGGCGCGGGACAGGAGGAGTAGAGGTGTCCTGGGCCAGGAGGCTCTACCGCAGCGAGTTCGAGGTCGACTTCGTCGGCCGGCGTAAGGTCTGGTATCTCGTCTCCGCCGTGGTCCTGACGATCTGTATCGCCAGTATGGCGATCCGGGGTTTCTCGCTCGGGATCGACTTCAAGGGCGGTGCGCTGTTCCAGTTTCCCGCCGGCGGCCGGCCGGTCGCGGAGGCGCAGGCTGCACTGTCCGCGGCCGGTGTCAACCCCGCCGACGCCGTGGTTCAGGAGCTGGAGACCTCGCACCAGATACGGGTGCAGACCCCGTCGTTGACCGACGTGCAGACCGCGCAACTCCAGACCGCCATCGAGCAACGGTTCGCCGTCGCCGATACGGCCATCGACATCTCGACGGTCGGTGCGTCCTGGGGGTCGACCATCACCAACAAGGCGCTGCAGGGGCTCGCGGTGTTCCTGGTGTTGGTGATGATCTATCTATCCATCAGGTTCGAGTGGAAGATGGCGGTCGCCGCCATGGCGTCGCTCGTCCACGACCTGGTCGTCACCATGGGCATCTACTCGCTGGTGGGTTTCCAGGTCACTCCCGCCACGGTGATCGCTTTGCTGACCATCCTGGGCTTCTCCCTCTACGACACGGTCGTGGTCTTCGACCGGGTCCGGGAGAACACCGCCGGGATGGGCACGACCAGCCGGCGCACCTATGCCGAGGCCACCAATGACTCGTTGAACCAGACGTTGATGCGTTCGCTCAACACATCCTTCATCGCGCTGGTACCGGTCGGTTCGCTGCTCTTCGTCGGTGCCGGGCTGTTGGGTGCCGGTACGCTTGAAGATCTTGCTCTCGCCCAGTTCGTCGGCATCGCATCGGGTGCCTATTCGTCGCTGTTCGTCGCGACGCCGCTGTTGGTGGATCTGAAGAAGAACGAGCCGGCGGTCCGGGCACTGGATGCGCGGGTGGCCCGGTCCCGGGCGGCGGCCCTGCGCGAGTCGACCAAAGGGCCCCGGGTCGCCACGGGGGTGGGGACCATGCCTGCGCCTGACCCCGATGTGCAGACAGGGGACAGCGGGGTGGACATCGGTGCGACGCGGGGTGCGACCGGCGCTGACGATTTCTTCGACGACGAACGTGAGAAACCTCTCGGCAACCGTGAACCTGCCGTGGCCGGGGCCCGATCCGGCCGGCCCGGGGCGGCGCGCCGGCCGACGCAGGCGCGGCGTTCTGGCCGCAAAGGCCGTCCAGGCGGTAAAAAGCGGCGGTGACGACCACCGAACCAACCCCGATGACCGCGGCGACCTCCACCTCCACCTCCACCGGCGTCCCAGGCCGTGCCGCGGATGTGCTGCGTGCCCACGTTCGAGACGTTCCCGACTTTCCCAAGCCCGGAGTGATCTTCAAGGACATCACGCCTCTGCTGATGACACCGGCGGCCTTCGCGGTGGTCATCGACGCGCTTGCCGAGACTGCCGACGGCCACGGTGCCACCGTCGTGGCGGCCATCGAGGCGCGCGGTTTCCTGCTGGCGGCTCCGGTTGCCTACCGTCTCGGTGTCGGTGTTGTTCCCGTTCGCAAGCAGGGCAAGCTTCCCGGTGCGACGATCAGCAGGTCCTACGATCTGGAGTACGGCACCGCTACGCTGGAGGTCCAGACCGACGCCTTCAGGCCCGGTGACCGGGTGCTGCTCGTCGACGATGTCCTTGCCACCGGTGGCACCGCGCTCGCCACCGCCGAGCTGGTACGCCAGTCCGGCGCCGAGGTTGTCGGGCTCGCCGTGCTGATGGAGATCATGTTCCTGCTCGGACGCGATCGCCTGGCGCCCCTCGCGATCTCGTCGATCATGGAGGTGTGACGGATCGGGCGGCCTCGTGGCGATTCGATCACGTCAGCTCTGATCCGTAGGCCCAGTGACCTACATGTGATCCAGCTGTGTCTGTCTGGGGTTGCGGATGGAGAGCGACCGACGCAGCGTTAGCCTGCAAGGGTTGGCCGAAGGGGGTGCGATCGTGGTTTGTCGCACCACCGGCGGCCGGGTGAATTGCTAGGTGAAGCAGGAGTGGCTTGTGCCCGAGGCAGCACCGGTGGTGACCGGAGTGTCCGAGCCTGGCGTGACGATCGTTGACGAATCGTCGTCGGCAGGCGAGTACGGCGCGCCTGGCGCCGGGGAGGTCGACCACGGGGAGCCCGACCCCGGCGAGGGTTCGCCGGTGGTGCCGCGCCTGGGGCACGAGTCGCCGCCGCTGCCCCGTCGGGTCCGGGGCCGGTTCTCCAAACTGGCGTCGCATCGCGCACCCTCGCCGTCGCTGTTGGATCCGGTACTGCGGGGGCTGCTGGCCAACCATCCCCGCGCCGATGTCGGCCCCGTGTACCGGGCGTTCGAGACCGCGGCAGGGGTGCATACGGGCCAGGTGCGTCTGTCCGGGCATCCCTATGTGACCCATCCCGTAGCTGTCGCGAGCATCCTTGCCGATCTCGGCATGGACACCCCGACGCTGTGCGCCGCGCTCCTGCATGGCACCGTGGGCGACGCTCACATGACCCTCGAGGGCATCCGGGACGAGTTCGGCGACCACGTCGCGGATGTTCTCGACGCGGTGATGAAGCTCCACCGGGTGAAGGTCGGTGAGGGCGCCCAGGCCGAGACGATCCGTCGCATGGTGGTCGCGATGGCCCGTGACCCGCGGGCGCTGGTGATCAAGCTCGCCGCCCGTCTGCACAACATGCGGACCCTGCGGTTCCTGCCCGAGCACAAACAGGAACGTAAGGCTCGCGAGACTCTGGAGATCTACGCCCCTCTCGCTCACCGGTTGGGGATGAACTCGCTCAAGTGGGAGCTGGAGGATCTCGCTTTCGCGACCCTCTACCCGAAGCGTTACGACGAGATCGTCCGCCTGGTGGCCGAGCGCGCGCCGAGCCGGGACACCTACATCACCGGTGTGGTCTCCGCGGTGGTGGCCCATCTCGGTGAAGCTAAGATCAAGTCTGTCGTCACCGGTCGTCCCAAGCACTATTATTCGATCTACCAGAAGATGGTGGTGCGCGGCCGGTCGTTCGACGACATCTACGACCTGGTCGGAATCCGGGTGTTGGTTGACTCCGTCCGCGACTGTTACGCGTCCCTGGGTACGCTCCACGCGAACTGGAAGCCGATTCCGGGTCGGTTCAAGGATTACATCGCGATGCCCAAGTTCAACATGTACCAGTCGCTGCACACGACGGTGATCGGGCCCGACGGCAAGCCCGTGGAGCTGCAGATCCGCACCCACGCGATGCACAACCGGGCTGAGTACGGGATCGCGGCGCACTGGAAGTACAAGGAGGACGGGGTCGCGGCCCAGCCGTCAGGCACGGCGAAGGCGCGGGCGTTCGGGCTTGCCGACGGCGGGTCGAAGGCGGGCGGCCGGTCCCGTCGGGGTGGCTCCGGCCACGATCAGACCGCCTGGCTGCGCCAGATCCTCGACTGGCAGCGGGAGACCGCGCAACCCGGCGAGTTTCTCGACAGCCTGCGGTTCGACCTGTTCACCGATGAGGTCTTCGTCTTCACCCCCAAGGGTGACGTGATCGCATTGCCGGAAGGGTCGACCCCGGTCGACTTCGCCTACGCCGTCCACACCGACGTCGGCAACCAGTGCGTGGGCGCAAGGGTCAACAGCAGGCTCGCCGCTCTTGACACTCCGCTCGACAACGGGGACAGCGTCGAGATTTTCACCTCACGCGCACATGCGGCCGGGCCGAGCGAGGACTGGCTGACCTTCGTCCGGTCGTCTCGGGCCCGCACGAAGATCCGCCAGTGGCACGCCCGGGAGCGACGCGAGGACGCCGTCGTCGCCGGCCGGGACGCCATCGCTCGGATGATGCGTCGCCACGGTCTCCCGCTCACCCGCTTGATGAACGGCGACGTGCTGCCCAGCCTGGCCAAGGACATGCGGTACCCCGACGTTTCCGCGCTGTATGCCGCGATCGGTGAGAATCATGTCAGCGCGCAGAACGTGGTCGCCCGGCTGGTGTCCGCGCTCGGTGGACCCGAGGGCGCGGCCGAGGACGTCGCCGAGACCGCCCTGCCGACCCGGGCGCTGCGGCGGTCGGTGGGCGATCCGGGGGTAATCGTCACCGGCTCGCAGGACGTGTGGGCGAAGCTCGCCCGCTGTTGCATGCCGATGCCAGGGGACGCGATCACAGGTTTCGTCACACGGGGTAAGGGCGTGTCCGTGCATCGCCACGACTGCCAGAACCTGGCGATCCTGCGTGCGGCGCCGCACGACCGGACCATTGCGGTCGAATGGGCCGCATCCTCGGGTTCGGTGTTCCTTGTCGTCATCCAGGTCGAGGCGCTGGATCGTGTCCGTCTACTGTCCGACGTGACCCGGGTGCTGACCAACCACCACGTCAACATCCTGTCCGCGTCGGTGACGACTACAAAGGACCAGATTGCGATCAGCCGCTTCACCTTCGAGATGGGGGACGCAAAGCACCTGGGACACATCCAGGATGCGGTGCGATCGATCGAGGGCGTGCACGACTGCTATCGGGTCACCTCGGGCGTGCGGTGCTGATCATGATTGCATCATCCGGCTATGCGGCGGTTCCCGCCGGTGGGAACCGATTGTTCCGCGTACGACATCGATGTTGCCGCGGCAGACGGTCGTCGTCCGCCGCGGTATGGCTCGCCGGCCAGCTGCGCGCTGAGATCTGGTAAAGGGGGGGCGCTGTGGACGCCGAGATCGTAGGTGCCGGTATGCAGGGCGCGGCGTTGCCCGCGCGGATGGAACGGGCTGGCGGGGGCTGGCCGGCCGGAGAAGCTGACGGTGCCGGCGGGGGAGAGGAAACCTCGCGTACGCTTGCCGCCGCCCGGCTGGCCACTGCCCGCTTGGCCCATCTGGGCCGCTGGATGGCGGCGGTCCGCAGCACGCCGCCGGTGCCGCCGGAGCTGCGCGAAGTGGCCGATGCGCACTGTCTGCATCATCCCAAGGCCGACATCGGCCTCATCGTCCACGCATACGACGTCGCGAACCGGCAGCATGCCGGTCAGGAGAGACACAGCGGCGACCCGTACATCACCCACCCGCTCGCGGTCACCGAGATTCTCGCCGAACTCGGGGTGGATACCACCACGATCGTCGGGGCATTGCTGCACGACACCGTCGAGGACACCCCCTACACGCTGGAGGCCGCCGCCGCGGACTTCGGCCTTGAGGTCGCCAACATCGTCGATGGGGTGACCAAGCTCGACAAGATGCGTTTCGGCGACGCGGCCGAGGCCGAGGCGGAGACCCTGCGGAAACTGATCGTCGCCCTTGCCAAGGACTATCGGGTTCTTGTCATCAAGATTGCCGATCGTCTCCACAACATGCGGACTCTCGGCTTCAAGTCGGCGCCCAAGCAGGCGCGCATCGCCCGGGTGACCCTCGAGATCCTCGCGCCCCTGGCGCATCGGCTCGGCGTGAGTGTGATCAAAAGGGAGTTGGAGGACCGTTCGTTCGCAGTCCTGTATCCCGGCGAGTACCGGCGGATACAGGAGATGGTCGACGACTTCAGCGCCGCGGAGCGCGCCTCCGGCCAGGTTGCCGCTATCGTCGCCGCGCTGCAGGGCGGTCTTGAGGATGCTCGCATCAACGCCCGGGTCTCGGTCAGGACGAGCCACCTCTTCTCGATCTACAAGCGGGCGCAGGAGCGCGGCTTCCAGGCGCGTGACTACAACGACATCGCCCGTGTGCTGATCCTCGTAGATTCTGTCACTGACTGCTATGAGACGCTCGGGGAAGTGCACGCCATGTGGCGCCCGGCGCCCGGGCGGCTACGCGACTTCGTGGCCACCCCCAAGTTCAACATGTACCAGTCCCTGCACACGACGGTCGTGGACTCGGCGGGCAAGCCCGTCGACATCCAGATTCGTACCGACGCCATGCACCGTCTCGCGGAAACCGGGATCATCGCGCGGCCGGTCGGGCCGTCCGCGGACGGCGCCCGCCTGGAAGGTCTGGCATGGCTGCACAGCCTCCTCGACTGGGAGGGTGAAGCAAAGGATCCGGGTGAGTTCATCGAGTCGCTGTCGGCGGATCTCGACTCGGACGAGGTCCTCATCTTCACGCCCAAGGGCAGGATCATCGCCCTACCCGCGAGGTCGACGCCGGTTGATCTGGCCTACGCCGTCCACACCGAACTCGGCCACCGTGCCATCGGTGCTCGCGTCAACGGCAGGTTGGTTCCGCTGCACACCCGCTTGCGTAACGGTGACGTCGTGGAAATCCTGCGGTCCGGCCTGCCGGGCGCCGGTCCGTCCGAGGACTGGTTGGATTTCGTCAAGACGTCCCGCGCCAGAGTGAAGATCCGTCGCAGGACGACGAAGCAGCGGCGGGACGCCGACACGATCTCTCCTGCCACCGGGCCTGACACCACCGCGCCTGACACCACCGGGCCTGACATCACCGGGCCTGACACCACCGATCCCGGCGGACTGGCGGCGGGCGCCATAGTGCCCACGGAGGGTCTCGTGGTGCCTATGGAGGGTCTCGTGGTGCCTATGGAGGGCCTCATGGTGTCTGCGGAGGGTCTCGTGGTGCCGGCCGCGGCTCATCTGATCGAATCCCAACCGGCGGGATCCGCTGCTTCTGATGCCGCTTCTGCGACCGGGGCTGCGGCCGCGGCGGCACCGGGCGGTGCGGACCTGGCCGACTCGACCGTTCTGGCCGACTCGACCGTTCTGGCCGACTCGACCGTTCTGGCCGACTCGACCGTTCTGGACAACGAGGTCGGCCCGGCGCACCGGCCCGATCCCGGCGGGGATCGAGCCCACCGGCCCTCGGCGCGGCCCGCGGTGTCGCAGCCGCAGCTGCCGCGGGGTCGCGTTCGTTCGCAGACCTGGGCGGGGTTGGCCGCGGTTGACGGCCGGCCGGACGTCCCGGTACGTCTTGCGCGCTGCTGTCTGCCCCTGCCGGGGGATGACGTGGTCGGCTTCACCACCACGCACAGCCCGGCGGTCTCGGTACACCGGCAGGAATGCGCGAACGCGGCGGACGTCCGTGGGGATCGGCGCCGGGTCGCGGTGACCTCCTGGATTCCCACCACGACGGCGACCTTCCCCGCCGAGATCGCGGTCGAGGCATTTGACCGGTATGGCCTGCTTGCGGACATCACCGAAATGCTGTCGGACGCGTCGGCCGCCGTGCGGTCCGCGTCCACCATCACAGCCGAGGACAGGGTGGCCCGGGCCCGATTCACCGTCGAGGTCGCCGGGCCGGCGCAGTTGGACGTGGTCCTCGCAGCCGTACGGACGGTGGGTGGCGTGTATGACTGCTACCGCACCGGCGGAGTTCGAGCCGATCCCTGCGCTTAGAGCGCCC